>NZ_NFIO01000010.1:0-91103 GCF_002159425.1 Alistipes sp. An31A | reverse complement strand
GACGGAGCGGAGAGGGGACGGAGCGGAGAGGGGACGGAGCGGAGAGGGGACGGAGCGGAGAGGGGACGGAGCGGAGAGGGGACGGAGCGGAGAGGGGACAGGAACGGGACAGGAACGGGACAGGAACGGGACAGAAACGGGACAGGAACGGGACAGGAACGGGACAGGGACAGGGACAGGAACGGGACAGGAACGGGACAGGAACGGGACAGGGACAGGGACAGGGACAGGGACAGGGACAGGGACAGGGACAGGGACAGGGACGGGGACAGGGACAGGGACAGGGACAGGGACAGGGACGGGGACTGGAACGGGGACGGGACGGGGACGGGACGGGGACGGGACGGGACGGGGACGGGGCAGAGCGGAGAGGGGTCGGAGCGGAGAGGAGACAGAGACGAGAAGGAGCTGGTCCGGGCCGGGCCGCCGGGCACAAAAAAGCGGCACCGTACCCAAAGGACGGGCCGCCGAAAAAGGCCTTCGGCAAAAGGACGCCGATAAAAGGACGCCGATAAAAGGACGTCGGCGAAAAGGTGTCGGCAAACCGTGGCGCCGGAACGGGCTGCGAAACGCCCGCCGCAGGGCGCCGGAACGGGCATCCATACCCATACCCCGGCAAAACCTGCCGTCCGGCGAGAAGGGGCCGGAGCCGAACAACCCCGGGCGGCCCCGGCCTCACCGCCGCTCCGTCCTCCCGGCCGCGGTTCGGGGAAAGGTTCATTCGGGGAACCGGCGGCCGGAGGCGGAATGCGGCGACGCTACGCCTTCTCGTGAACGGCTTCGCGCTGCGTCGACCCCTTGCCGGCATGCGCGCCTTCGGCCGCAGGGGCATCCTGCGCGTGGCACTGCGCCGAACGGCAGTGGCCCGTGTGGGTGAAGATGCGGCTCGCCTGGTGCTCGTTGCGCTCGAACTTCAGGCGCGACTGGGTCGGGTACTCCAGCTTCTCGAACTCCGCCACCGCATTGCGGATGTCGGCCAGCAGCATGTCGGCCATGTCGCGCGACATGCCCTGACGCACGACGATGCGCATGACTATCATCTGCTCGATGTCGCGCGGCATCGTGTAGGCGGGCACCATCCAGCCGCTCTGCTGCAGCGCCGCCTGCAGGTCGAAGAGCGTCCAGCGCGCCCTCTTCTCATAGTCGGGGTCGAGGTGCCAGATGAAAATCGGGTTGGTCACCTCGTCCGAATAGTTGGCGAAGCACTTCATGCGGCCGATGGCCTGGTGGCAGTAGCGCGCCACGTCGAGCGAGTTCTGCTGCACCTCGCGGTAGCCCTCGAAGCCCAGACGGATGAAGTTGTAGTACTGGCCAAGCACCTGCGCCGCGGGACGCGAGAAGTTGAGTCCCACCTGCGTGATTTCGGCGCCGAGGTAGTTGACCGAGAAGGCCATCTCGTCGGGCAGGTAGCTGCGGTCGCGCCAGACGGTCCACCCCAGACCCGGATAGACCAGGCCGAACTTGTGGCCCGAGGTCGAGATGGAGCAAACCCACTTGAGGCGGAAGTCCCACCGCTTGTGCGGATTGAGGAACGGGAGCAGGAAACCGCCCGAGGCGGCGTCGACGTGAATCGGAATCTCGTAGCCCGTGCGGCGGTTGAAGGCGTCGAGCGCCTTGTCGAGCGCCTCGACGTCGTCGTCCAGCCCCGACCACGTAACGCCCATGATGGGCACCACGCAAATCGTGTTCTCGTCGCAGAGCTCCAGCGCGCGGTCGACGTCGAGCGTCGGCGACTGGGGCGTCAGAGGCACCGTGCGCAGCTCAATCTGCCACAGCTGGCAGAACTTCTCCCACACCACCTGATAGGCGGCGCTCATCACCAGATTGGGCCGGTCGCAGGGCTTGTGGGCCTGCTGGCGGCGCTTGCGCCACCGCAGCCACGCCGCCACGCCGCCCAGCATGCAGGCCTCCGACGAGCCGATGCCCAGCGCTCCGGTCTTCCACGGACCCTTCTCGGGCGTGTTCCACAGGTTGGCGATGATGTTGATGCAGCGGCCGCTCATCACGGCGATGCGCGGATACTCCGTCTCGTCGATGTAGTTGACGTTGATGGCCTCGTTCATCAGCCGCGTGGCGTAGTCGTCCATGTAGGTGGTGACGAAGGTGGCCAGATTCAGGCGCGGCTGCGTCTGCGAGAAGGTCTCGTCCTTGACCAGCTGGTAGGCCACTTCGGGGGCCGTGCGCTCCTTGGGGATGAACTCCGTGGGCGCCGGCGAGCGCATCTCCTTCGTGCCGAAGATTTCGGCCGGGGATTCGTCGTGTCTGTTTCCTTTCATAAACATGTTCTTCGAGTTTTGTTGGTTGACGCCCGTTCCGGTGCACGAATTATGCCACATCGGGCGACGAGCGGCTCCCTTTCGATGAACAAAAGCGACGGAGCGGGTTGTCCCGATGCGAATTGTTTCGTAACTTTACGGCTCCGAAAATACCCTTTTGCGCATGACCGCAGCCTTCAACATCTTCCTGCTCGTCATGGCCTTCCTGGCCCTGATTGTCTTCATCGCCCTGCACTTCTTCGAGGCGGGGTACGGCTATCTGTTCAACCCCCGCTACGGGCCTCCCGTTCCGAACAAGGTCGGATGGGTGCTCATGGAGTCGCCCGTCTTCATCGCCATGGCCGTCCTGTGGGCCCTCTCGCCGAGGATGTGGGAGGCCGCGCCGCTCGTCCTCTTCCTGCTCTTCGAGGCGCACTACTTCCAGCGCTCGTTCATCTTCCCGCTGCTCATGCGCGGCAAGTCGAAGATGCCGCTGGGCATCGTCCTCATGGGGATGCTCTTCAATACGCTCAACGCCCTGATGCAGGGCGGATGGATTTTCTACGTCTCGCCCGAGGGCTACTACGACGGGTGGTTCTCGCGCCCCTTCATCTACGTGGGCGGAGCGCTCTTCGTGGCCGGCATGGCCATCAACCTCCACTCGGACTACATCATCCGCCACCTGCGCCGTCCGGGCGACACGCGCCACTACATCCCGCGCGGCGGCATGTTCCGCTACGTCTCGTCGGCCAACTACTTCGGCGAGCTGCTCGAATGGACGGGCTTCGCCATCGCCTCGTGGTCATGGGCCGGCGCCGTCTTCGCCTGGTGGACCTTCGCCAACCTGGCCCCCCGCTCGGCGTCGCTCTACCGCCGCTACGAGCAGGAGTTCGGCGAGGAGTTCACCCGCCTGGGCCGCAAGCGCATCATCCCCTTCATCTACTGACACGAACCAAAAACAGCTTCCACGATGGAATCCAAACTCTTCACCCCCTATAAGCTGGGCCCCGTGACGCTCCGCAACCGGACCATCCGTTCGGCCGCCTTCGAGTCGATGGGCAAGGACTTCGGCCCCACCGAGCAGCTCAAGCAGTACCACGTGAGCGTGGCGCGCGGCGGCATCGGCATGACCACGCTGGCCTATGCGGCCGTCAGCCGCAGCGGCCTCTCGTTCAACAAGCAGCTGTGGCTGCGCCCGGCGATTGTCCCCGCGCTGCGCGACATCACCGACGCCATCCACGCCGAGGGTGCCGCCGCCGGCATCCAAATCGGCCACTGCGGCAACATGACCCACTACTCCACCGCCGGGCAGATACCCATCGGCGCCTCGACGGGCTTCAACCTCTACGCCTACACCCCCGTGCGGGGGATGCGCCGGAGCGAAATCGAGGAGGTGGCGCGCGACTTCGGCCGCGCCGTCCACACGGCGGCCGATGCCGGGTTCGACTCGGTGGAGGTGCACGCCGGCCACGGATACCTCATTTCGCAGTTCCTCTCGCCCTATACGAACCACCGCCGCGACGAATACGGCGGCTCGCTCGAGAACCGCATGCGCTTCATGCGCATGTGCCTGACCGAGGTGATGGAGGCGGCCGCACGCCGCAACATGGCCGTGCTGGTCAAGCACAACATGTACGACGGCTTCAAGGGGGGCATCGAGATACCCGAAAGCATCGAAATCGCCCGCGAAATCGAGCGCTTCGGCGTCAACGGCATCGTCCTCTCGGGGGGCTTCGTCTCGAAGGCGCCGATGGCCGTCATGCGCGGCCTCATCCCGCTCTATACGATGAGCTACTACTCCCCCTGGTGGCTCCGCTACTTCATCCGCTGGTGCGGCCCCTACATGATTCGGCAGTTCCCCTTCAAGGAGTGCTACTTCCTGGAGGATGCCGTGAAGTTCCGCGCCGCGCTGAAGTGCCCGCTCGTCTACGTGGGCGGACTGGTCAGCCGCGAGGGCATCGAGCGGGCGCTGGGGGCCGGCTTCGAGCTGGTGCAGATGGCCCGCGCACTGGTCAACGACCCGGCCTTCGTCAACAAACTGCGTGCGGGCGACGCCTCGACGCGCAGCGAGTGCGACCACCGCAACTACTGCATCGCGCGGATGTACTCCGTCGACATGAAGTGCTGCAAGCATTGCGACAACCTGCCGCGCAAAATCGTCGAAGAGCTCGCCAAACTGCCATGAAACGGGGAGAGGTAACCAAGGGCAGCGCCTGGGCGCTGGTCACCGGGGCCGGTTCGGGCATCGGGCGCTGCTTCGCGCTGCGGCTCGCCCGGCTGGGCTACCGGCTTGTGCTGGTGGGCAACGACCTGCGCAAGCTCGAGTGCGTGCGCGCCGAGCTCCGGGCGCTCGACGCCGCCGAGGTGCGCATCATCTCCTGCGACCTGGCCCGCGCCGAGGCGGCGCAGGAGCTCTACGACAGGCTGCGTGCGGCCGGCATCGCCGTCGACGTGCTCATCAACAATGCGGGCATCTTCTCGTTCCGCGACATCATCCGCACGCCGGCCGAGCGCATCGAGCGCGTCATCATGCTCCACTGCCTCACGGCCACGCAGCTCTGCCGCCTCGTCGCCCGCGAGATGGCCGCCCGCAACGGCTTCGCGGCGGAGCCCGGGCCGGAGAGCGACGCCGACCCGGCAATGAGGACGACGACGGAGGGCGATGCACCGACTACCACCGGCGACGCACCGGAGACCTGCTCCGCACCGGCGGCAAAAGGCTCGGCACCGGCGGCAAGTGCGGCGGCAGGTTCCGCACCGGCAACCACCGGCGATGCACCGGCAACTTCGCCGGCCCCGCGGCGCCGCTTCCACATCCTCAACATGGCCTCCTACTCGCTGTGGATGCCCTTCCCGGGGCTGACGCTCTACAGCGCCTCGAAGGCCTACCTGAAGTGCTTCTCGGTCGCCTTCGCCAAGGAGGTCCGCGAGGCGGGCATCCGCGTGACGGCCGTCTGCCCGGCCGGCGTGGCGACCGACCTCTACGGCCTCACGCCGCGCTGGCAGCGCATCGGGCTGCGCATGGGCGTGCTGATTTCGGCCGACTGCTGCGCCCGGCGCGGGCTGTGGGCCCTCTGGCACGGGCAGCGCTGCACGGTCCCCGACTGGTGGAACCGGCTCTGGATACCCCTCTGCAAGCTGCTGCCGATGTGCCTCATCCGCCCAATCCGGCGATTTACCATGAAATTCCAGAAATAACGACACCTTGAATACCCCAACGATACCCCAAACAGCGCCGCACCCCATGGAGGAGATTGACAGCGTTGTCTTCGACCTCGGCGGCGTGCTGGTCGACCTCGACGCCGAGCGCTGCATCGACGCCTTCCGGCGCCTCGGCATGCCGCAGATTGCCGAACTCATCAACCCCTACCACCCGGCGGCGATGATTGGCGAGATGGAGCACGGCCTCATCACGTTCCACGAGGCGTGCGAGCGGATGCGCGCCGCCAGCGGCCGCCGCGAGGTGACCGACCGCCAGATTGGCGAGGCCTACGGCGAGTTTCTGGTCGGCGTGCCGGCCGCCAAGGTCCGCCTCATCGAGGCGCTGCGCCGCCGCGGCGTGAGGACCTACGTCCTCTCGAACAACAACCCCTCGTCGATGAAGCTGATTCGCCGCATGTTCGCCGAGGCGGGCTGCCCGATGGAGCGGCTCTTCGACCGGGTCTACCTCTCCTACGAGCTCCGCGAGCTGAAGCCCTCGGAGGCCATCTTCCGCAAGATGATTGCCGACAGCGGCATGGAGCCCGCCCGGACGCTCTTCATCGACGACTCGGAGCGCAACGTCACGGCGGCCCGCGCGCTGGGCTTCCAGGTCTACATGCCGGCGCCGCACGAGGATTTCAGCCACCTGTTCGACGGCCTGCTGCGATAGCGGGCTGGCGCGACGGGCCGCTGCGATAGCGTGCCGCCTCGACGGGCTGACGCGATAGCGGGCAACTTCGACGGGCTGGCAGTTTCGACGGTCTGCTTCAGAAGTGCGATGCTCCTCCGGACGCAATACCTGAGGGCGGGCGGTCCCTCCGGCGGCGGTCCTCCGGGCTACAATGCCTCCGCGGCAGCGGGAGCACGGCAGTTCTGCGGGCTTCCGGGCGGCGGTTCCTTCGACGGTGATGCCCCCTTCGGGCGACAATGCCTCCGCGGCAGCGGGAGCGCGGCGATTCTGCGGGCTTCCGGGCGGCGGGCCATTCGGCGGCAATGCCTTCGGGCGACGGTGCCCCTCTGCGGCGGCGGTTCCTTCGGCGGTGATGACCCTTCGGGCCGGAGAAAGATTTCGAAGCGAAAAGTTGGTGGGCACCGAAAAAGCCGTTATCTTTGCACCCCGGACTTCCGAAAGATGCCCGGCCCGCCAGGGCGGGCGGCAGCGAGGGGCCAGTGGCGACGGTCGACGGTCGGCAACGACGGGCCAGCAGTCGGCAGCGGTTGGCAGCGGCATAATGCAGCAGACGGCGGGCGGCTGTTTTGGAACGCAAACGGCGCCGCCAACCTGCAGCGACGGCGGCAGTAACGGAAGGAGGGAACAGACGGGGTGTAGCGCAGTCCGGTTAGCGCACCTGCTTTGGGAGCAGGGGGTCGCTGGTTCGAATCCAGTCTCCCCGACAATTGACAATCAACCACTTGCGGCAACGCAGGTGGTTTTTTTATTGGGGCCGGCGGCACACAATTTACACGCAAAATCGGGGATTTTCCGGCTGCATTAGGATTGGTCCCCGCAAAAGCCGGATTTTCCGGCTGCATTAGGATTGGCCCCCGCAAAAGCCGGATTTCCCGGCTGCATCAAGGCAGGCTCCCCGCAAAAGCCGATTTCCGCCCGCTTGCGTATAGCTCGCCTGCGCGGCCTCAATCACGTCAAAGAACCTCCTCCACACGCCTCCGGGAAACAGACGCCCCGAAGCACCATCGACCCGGGAGCCCCCACCGCCGCAGAGCCCTCGCGACCCGAGCCACCACCAATCCGTGTCACCACCAACCCGGGGGACCCGCCGCGCGCCCTCCGCTCTCCGGAACCCCGCCGCCGCTGAAGCCTTAGTTGCCCCGAAACCACCGCCAACCCGCCGCGCTCCCTCCGCTCTCCGGAACCCCGCCGCTGAAGCCTTAGTTGCCCCGAAACCACCGCCGACCCGCCCCTCTTCCTCCAACGTCCCGAAAACCTCGCCACCCCGGAACCCCGCCGCCGCAGAAGCCTTAGCCGTCCCGAGGCCCGGCAGACCCGCCGCGCTCCCTCCACAGCTCCGGAAGCTCCCGCCGACCCCGAGGCCCCGCCGACCCGCCGCGCGCCCTCCACAGCTCCGGAAGCCAGCCGCAGCCACCTCCCCTGCCCCCCGGGCGGTCAGTCTCGCCGCGTGCGGATGCGCCACCGTACCCCCTGCGGCGTCTGCACCGTCTCGAAATCCTCCGCACGGTAGTTGCCCCCGTTCGTCGGGAGCAACTGCACCATCTGCTGGTAGGTGTACAAACGTCCGCATGCGGCCTCCGCCTGCCGCCGCGTCAGCAGCTCGTGGTCCCGGGCGGCGTAGGAGGTGAAGGTGCAGAAGGCGCTCCGGTTCTTCCACGCCCCCTTGTTGTCCATCGCAGCCACCAGGCGCCGGATGTCCTCGACGTCGTACTTGCGGAGCATCCACACCAGCTGCTGCCGCGTGAAGGGCTCCTCCATCGCGGCTATCTGCGGGAAGCGCTCCCCTATCCATGCCAGCAGCACATCGGCCGCCCCGGTCAACTCCCCCGAAGGCCCGGTCAGCTCCGCCGACGGCCCGGCCGGTTTTCCCCCTGCAACCCCCTTTTCTTCTGAACTTACCGTGTGTGTGCTCTTCCTTCTTTCCTTCTTATTACTTCTTTCCTT
The DNA here is from genome assembly GCF_002159425.1 of Alistipes sp. An31A. Classification (NCBI taxonomy): domain Bacteria; kingdom Pseudomonadati; phylum Bacteroidota; class Bacteroidia; order Bacteroidales; family Rikenellaceae; genus Alistipes; species Alistipes sp. An31A. The sequence goes on along the minus strand of NZ_NFIO01000010.1, from coordinate 83,012 downwards.
CTTACTTTCTTCCGTTGTGGTCGCTCGCTGGTCGGGAGTTGGTCGGCAGCTGGTCTTCGCCCGGTCATCAGCCGGTCCGACGGCCGGTCGCTCCGTGCTGTCCGTAGACTGATATCGTTCGTAATTGCAAATCGTTACGACCGTGTAGGAGCTGGTCGCCCGGCAGGTCAGAAAATCCGACCGCTCGAGTTTCGAAACAGCCGTCCGCACCTCACGCTCCGAGAGTCCCGTTTCGCGGGCCAGCACAGCGCGGCTCGTGACGAGCTGCCCCCGCCTGACGGTGATTCCCCGCCAGCGACGGGTCTGAAAATTCGCCTTCAGGAGCAGGTGCAGCGCCAGCCGCACACAGTTCGTGTCGGAATACCACTCCCAGTCGAGCAGCCCGCGGTGTATCTTAATCCATCCCTCCATAGTCATCGTGCTTCAAAACAGGTGAAACCCCGCATGCGCCATCCGAAGGCGTTTTCGGGCTTCCGTCGCTTAAAATTCATCCGTCGTTTGTTTTTGTCCGATTTTTTGTAAATCTTTGACCCGTTCGAAATCTCCGCTACCCCGTATTTTGTATGCGACGGGTCGGGCGATGCGCATACGAAACGAGACCTGCCCAAGCCAGGAATGCATTGGATGAGCGCCCCCCGAAGACTCGATGCCGCCCCTTCCGAACGAGCGGGCCAGTCATCATCCGGACGCCCTCGCCGCTGCCGGGTCAAGGGCCGGAACTCAAAAAACAGACTATAATGATACCCATTTTACAAGCAACTCCTATTGCCCCGGAATCAAGCAGCGGGAACCTATTTTATCTCTTCCTCGTATTTTGCATTATTGTCGTTGCCATCAATGTCTCCAGGCTGATAAAACGTCACCAGAGAAGGGGCTACTATCAAGGAAATTCCGCCACAACAAGCAATGAATCGGACGTGAACCCCGAAGAATACGGATACACAACAGAACAGGGAGAGACCCTGTTCGATGATGTCAAGCCCGAAGACGACGAGGTCGAATACAAAATTATCGGGACCAACCTCCGGGACCTTTCCAAAAAGGACATCGGATACTCCGAAAATTTCTACCTGAAAGCGACCAAAGAGGTCAAAGAGGACAAATACGCCGTTGAGATTTACAACGGACGCGGGAGACTCGCTGGCTACCTTGACCGAGACTTGAACAGGTTCTGGCACAAACTGCTGATGAAGGCCAATCCCGAAAATCCGGTTATGCAATGTCGTGGGTTCATCGGCCAATTCAGAAACGACAGAGATGAACTAAAATTCTACGGGAAAGTATATCTTCCAGAGGTTGACGAAACAGACCCGGACTACAAAAGAATAATGAACGGATAACTTCCCGGTTATGACAAAAGTACAAAAAACGGATGGAAGCGCTTCATGCCGGCTGCGGCAAGACCGCCGACAGCCATGACGGCGCATGCCGAAGGCCCTGCACGGGCAGGCGCAGCGGCCGTTTGATTCCGAAAGATACGAACGATTTGCGCCCGATGATTCCACATTTTACGAAAAAAAGCATAACAGACTGATACTCCAATGAAAAGACTTTCAGCAACACTCATCCTCGCGGCGGCGCTCTTCGCATCCGGAGGAGCCTTTGCCCAAGTGCACATCGAACCGCACAACTTCTACTGGCAGCGCGTGGTCGAATACCGGGGTACCCCCTCCGCGATGCGCGACCGCATCATCGCCTCGGGGATATTCAGCGACATCCAGCGGAACGACTCCACGATGATTGTCGGGCGGGTCGAAAATGTCCTGCTGAACTATGCGACGATGGAGCCGGAGCCGAGGCTTTTCTCCCTGCCGATTTTCTTCAGAAACGGCGAGAAGTTCTCCGGGACGCTCATCTATGAATTGAAGCAGGGGCGCTATCGGGTCACGTTCAAGAACCTTATCTACAACGGCGACATGGTGCTCAACGTCAACGGCGTGTCGGTCGACATGAGGGACCAGCCCGTAAACAGGATATTCTACAAGAGCGACGGCAGCTTCTGCCGGGGCGCCAGGGCCCGGCAGTTCGCCTGCGAGGTCTTCGACTACTCGTTCTCGAACTCGTTCATCCTCACAAGCGACGACGAGCAGCAATCCGACGACTGGTGATTGAGATTGCCGGGGGCAAGGCATATCCGGAGCTGTCCGACAGGGCAGGTCTCTGGCTCGACGCGCCCGCATGCGCACGCGAGGTACGCCACTGGACGCACGCGCACGATGTGCGCGCACGAATCGCACTCCCACACGCCTTGCACCCGGCGGCGGAGCGACCCGGAACGGCTCGCACGTCCCTCCCCCCAACCGCAGAGCGGCCCGCACGGCGGGGGCAAGTTGACGGGCGGATGCATTTTTTTTGAAAATTATTTTGCCGATTCGGATTTTAGACGTATCTTTGTGCGCTCTTAAAGATAAAACGAGCTCTGTTCGGGGTGTAGCGCAGTCCGGTTAGCGCGCCAGCTTCGGGAGTTGGAGGTCGCTGGTTCGAATCCAGTCTCCCCGACACGGAAAGAGGTTATCGAAGTTCGATAACCTCTTTTTCGTTATTGCAGCCAGCAGGGAACAGGCCGCCTCCAGACAGGGGAAATGCCGCAAATCCGAGCCACGCCCCTATCACGTTTCGACTTGAGGCAACGCTGCAGGCCGCCGACATGCAACAAAAAAAGCTCCGGAGTCGAACTCCGGAGCTTTTTACTCTTTTTCAGCGGGACTTCCTCCCCGCTTGTCCTTTAATTCTTTTGCGCGCTTCCCTCGGGCCGGATGGTTTCGCCCACAGATGCGCCCCGGGCCAAAAAACAACCCTTTCGGCGCACATAGGCCGAAAAAAATGCCCCGTCCGGTGCGCCCCCCAAGCCGAAAAAACTGCCCCGGCCGGCATCCCCGAACCGAAAAATCGCTCCGTCCGGCGCGCCCTCGGACCGGATGGTCACGCCTTCCGGTACGCTCCCCGGGCCGAAGAACCTCCCCGGGTCGGTGCGCCCCTTCCTCAGATGCTCCCCCCGCGGCCCGGCGGCTGCTGCCCGCTACCGCGTCGTTCCCGGAAGCCGGTGGTAGTGACAATAGAGCAGGTCGCCGTTGTCGTCGTGCAGGTGCATGCCCCCGCCCAGGCAGTAGCGGAACATCGAACAGGAGGCGCACTCCCCGCGACGCGCCCACGCGCGGTCGCGGAAGGGCTCGAAGCGGTTCTGCCACACATCCCAGAAGCGGTCGCGGTAGATGTTGCCCTGGTGGAAGTTGGCGCGGATGCTCGTGCAGCCCGAAATGGAGCCGTCGACCCGTATCGAGGCCACCGAAACTCCGGCCGCACAGAGGTAGAAGTGGTCGCGCACCTCCATCTCGTAGTTGCCCAGAAATCCCTCGCAGGCGTAGCTCACCTCGATGCGCCCCTCGCGGCGCGTGCGGCGGATGAACTCCAGCACCTCGCGGAACTCCTCGTCGCTCACCCGCAGCGTGGGGTCCTCCTTGGCGCGCCCCATCGGGAAAATCGAGAAAATCCGCCAGTAGCGGATGCCCTCGGCGATGAGCATCTCCTTGAACTCCTCGAGGCGGGGTACCAGCGGCCCCGTGACGCAGGTGATGACGTCGTAGGCCAGCCCCGGCACGCGGGCGATGCGGCGCGCGGCGTCGAGCGCACGCGCATAGCTGAGCGGATTGCGGCGGATGTAGTTGTGCGTCTGCTCGAATCCGTCGAGGCTCACCGAGACGGAACGCAGCCCCGCGCGGAGCAGGCTGTCCAACCGCTCGGGGGTGAGCGCCATGCCGTTGGTGACCATGCCCCACGGATATCCGCGGCGCGTCACCTCGGCGCCGGCACGCTCCAAATCCTCGCGGACGAGCACCTCGCCGCCCGAGAATATCACGAGCACCTGCCGCGGGTCGACATGCGGCGTCACCTCCTCGTCGAGCACGCGCAGGAAGTCCTCGAGCGGCATGTCGCGCACCCCGGGGTCGACCCGGCAGTCGCTGCCGCAGTGCCGGCAGGCGAGGTTGCAGCGCAACGTGCACTCCCAGAAGAGCGTACGCAGCTTATGCTCGGCCACCGAGCGGTCGTGCAGCGATGCGAAGAGGCGAAGCCCGAGGCGTTTGCGCAGGCTCGGTTTACAGTTTCCGCTCATGGATTGGATTACTTCTGCCCATCTGCGGCGGATTCGGCGGCAGGTTCGGCAGCGGATTCGGCCGGCTGACCGGCTGCGGGCTGTGCGGCGCTTCCGAGCGAATCGGTCTCCTCGAGGGGATAGGCCTTGTTCACGAATTCGGGGCCGACGGGCTGGCGTACGCCGTACATCACCTGGATGGCGGGCGTCTGCTCCTCGGTCACGGGCTCCTGCTCCGCCTTGCCCTCACGCGGGGTATTTTTCACCGACGAGCAGCCCGTCGAGAAGCCCAGCAGTGCCAGCAGCGTCAGATTGATTTTGCAATTCATATTCATTCTGTTGGTTCCAATGTCAGGAACAAATATACAAAATTGATTCCTGATACGAAAATATAGCGTAAAAAGTTTTGAAAACCACCGTTTTTTCCGTTTCTTTGCAAAACACATTAACACTTAATCCGCAATTTTATGACAGGAACAGTAAAATGGTTCGATAGCAAGAAAGGCTACGGATTCATTATCGCCGAGAACGGCAAGGAGGTTTTCGTTCACTTCTCGGGCATTTTGTCGGAGGGCTTCAAGTCGCTCAACGAAGGCCAGAAGGTGGAGTTCGAGCTCGGCAACGGCACCAAGGGCGAGCAGGCCGTCAACGTGAAGGTCATCGGCTAAGCCGCCCGTCCGATTCCACAACGACACGATACAAACCGACATATCGGAACACCCGGAGTCCATCCGGCACAGTATGGGAGAAGCGGAACGCCGCTTCTCTTTTTTTGCGCCTTTGCGTTTTGCGCCTGTTTTTTTGCGTTTTGCGCCCGTTTTTGTTTTTGCACCCGCCGCCCGGGCCCCGGGCATGCCGCCTTCACCCTCCCCCCCGGGCACGCCCCGCCGCTCCTCTTCTCACGCACACGCGCGCTGCGCGCACGCACGCGAGTTTTCGCACACTCTTTTTGCCCGTTTGAAAAAATAATCGTAATTTTGGGCCGCCAATACAGAGCAGACCATAACGGTTAATTCACAATAAAAACCAAAAAACCATGAAAGAAGCAATCGCAATTCTGACCGGCGGCGGACCGGCTCCCGGCATGAACACCGTCGTAGGCAGCGTCGCCAAGACGTTCCTGCGCAAGGGTTATCGTGTAATCGGCCTCCACGAGGGTTATACGGGACTGTTCAACCCCTCGCCCCGCACGGTGGACATCGACTATCCCATGGCCGACGGTATCTTCAACCAGGGCGGTTCGTTCCTGCAGATGAGCCGTTTCAAGCCCACGGATGCCGATTTCGAGAATAACTTCAACCTCAAGTTCTTCACCGACAACAACGTGAAGCTGCTCGTAACGGTGGGCGGCGACGACACCGCATCGACGGCAAACCGCATCGCCAAGTTCCTCGAGGCCAAGAAGTACCCCATCGCCAACATCCACGTTCCGAAGACCATCGACAACGACCTGCCGCTGCCCAACGGCACGCCGACCTTCGGTTACGAGTCGGCCAAGGACAAGGGTGCCGTCATCGGCCGCGCCGTCTATGTCGACGCCCGCACGAGCGGCAACTGGTTCGTACTGGCTGCCATGGGTCGTTCGGCCGGCCACCTCGCATTCGGTATCGGCGAGGCCTGCCACTACCCGATGATTGTCATCCCCGAGATGTTCAACAAGACCGAAATCACGGTCGAGAAGATTGTCAACCTGGTCATCTCGTCGATTATCAAGCGCAAGATTATGGGCATGGACTACGGCGCCGCCATCATCTCGGAGGGCGTATTCCACGCACTGTCGAACGAGGAAATCCGCAAGAGCGGCGTTCACTTCACCTACGACGAGCACGGACACCCCGAGCTGGGCAAGGTTTCGAAGGCCCACATCTTCAACGAGATGATTGAGAACAAGCTCAAGGCCCTGGGCATCAAGGTGAAGAGCCGTCCCGTGGAGCTGGGTTACGAAATCCGCTGCCAGACCCCGATTGCCTACGACCTGACCTACTGCTCGGAGCTGGGTATCGGCGTACACAAGCTCTACTCGGAGGGCAAGACCGGCTGCATGGTCTATGTGGATTCGGAGGGCAACGTATCGCCGCTCTACCTGAAGGACCTTCAGGACCCGACGACGGGCAAGATTCCGCCCCGTCTGGTCGACATCACCTCGGACAAGTTCAAGTCGGTAGTGGACAATATCCTCAACGCCATCGAGCCGAAGGACTACGAGGCAGCGAAGAAGTATGTCGCCAACCCCGAGGAGTACGACTTCTACAAGATTCTCAACTGGAAGTAATCCATCCGGTTGCTTTGCACAAAAGCCCCGGCCGATGCATTCGGCCGGGGCTTTCTGCTTGATGCCGTGCGGAGGGGCTACTTCCCCGAGACGATTGCTCCGAGGAGCTTCGCCTGGTAGGGCAGCTCGGGCGTTGCATTCTCGAGCACGGTCTTCACATAGGAGACCGAGCGGGTCGCCGACTTCACCTTCATGGGGTTCTTGAGCGACTTGAGCGACGAGGTCGCCTTGCCCAACGCTTCAGTCAGCTGCTTCAGCTCACCCGAGGTCCCCTCGATGCGCTGCAGCAGCTCGGTTGCCCGCAGAATCTGCTCGGCGCTGGGGGTCGCACCGTCGAGCAGGGCCGTAAAGTCGGCCACCTCGACCGTGGCGGCAGCCACCGTCTCGGCCGTTTTGGCAGCGTCGTCGATTTCAGCCACGCCGCAGGCCTTGGGGGCCTCGCTCTTCAACTGCTCGACCCGCTTGGCCGAAGCCTCCTTCTCCTCGGGCGTCTGAGCCGAGACCGCCGTCACGGCCATCAGCAGTGCGGCCGCACACATCAAAAACTTTTTCATGTTGTTTGGGTTTGTTTTGAATTGCTCCTACTCTCTTGCAGATTTTCGGAATCCTCTGTTCCCGGGGCGACGGAGTGGATGCATCCGCAGGTTTCTTCGTCGTCGTGAAGAACGCGGATGATGCCCCCGGGAGGGAGGAACCGCCGTCCGTTCTCTACATACGGTTGAATGTACAGGTCGTTTTCAGTCAGGAGAAATCGGCAGAGCACGCCAGAAGAGGCCGCCTGGGCTTATCGCATGTCAATCAGCCACAAGATATCCGCGTATGCACAATAAAAAAGGTGCATCCCCGCTCCCGCTCCGACTAACTGAGGTACGACCAAGCACCCGTATGTATCGCAACAGAACATGGGAACACACCCCAAACGGAGTGTATCCGCAACATCCGTTCCCCGACATACATCTAATTGGTCGTTTTCAGTTACGGGCGAACAGCGGCAAATATCATTTCAAGACAAAGATAGTGAAAAGCGTACGATTTCCAAAAAAAACGAGGGCATCAGCGACAGAAATCATGCAGTGGCAGGAGCCGGCGCGCCACGGGCAGCCTCCACAGAAACGCGGTGCGCGGGTACGGAGGTGCAGGGTGCGGGATGCGGGGCGAAGGAGCGAAGAGGAGCGAAGGAGCGAAGAGGAGCCGACGCGGGGGTATCGGCGGGCGCGAAGGTGCACGGGGTTAGAAGAGTGTCAGTGCAGGTGCGGGGGCGCAGAAGAGTGTCAGTGCAGGTGCAGGTGCAGGCGCGGGCGCGGGGCGTGGGGTCAGAAGAGTGCCGATGCGGGGCTCAGAAAAGTGTCGCTGCAGGGCTCAGAAGAGCGTCGGTGTAAGCCGGGTGCAGGCGCAGGTGCAGGCGCGGGGACAGAAGGACGTGAAGGGCGAGGGGGGGGAAAAACAAATCGCCGTGGGGCTCAGAAGAGCGTCGGCACAGGCGCGGGCGCCGGCGCGGACAGGACGGGACCCTCGGGGCAGAGGTTGCGGACCCGAAGGCCGAGGCGCAGGGCGCGGCCGACCGTATAGCGGGTGCCGCCCGTGCTGCCGTCGTACCAGGCCACCACCTCGTCGGCATGCTCCACCAGAAAGTCGTTGCGCACCCGGTAGCAGCCGGGGCCGTAGGCCGGACGGAGCACCACCCGCTCGTAGGCCCGGGCGACCGCCTCCGCATAGCGGGCCCGGTCGCGGGGCGTGTAGAAGCGCTCCTGCCCCGCAAAGGGGATAACGGCCACCAGACGCACGTCGGAACAGCGGCTCCGCAACGCGAGCACCGCCTCGGCCGCCGCCAGGTCGAAACCCACGGCCATGCCGCTCAGAAAGGTGCGGAATCCGCGGGCGTACATCGCGTCGAGCAGCGCCCGAAGCGCGGCGTCGCCCCGCCCGTCGTAGGTGCGATGGCCCGTAAAGGCCGCATGCAGGTTTGTCTCCATCGTAGACCAAAGATACGCCTTTGGCGCGGACTTTGCAAGAGTTCATGCCGAGTCAAACCAAAAAAACAAGCAACCATGAAAAACACCGGTATTGCCATCGTATCGCTGGTGGGCGGCCTGATTATCGGCTCGGCCCTCACGATGCTCTTCACGCCGCAGTCGGGTCCCGAACTGCGCCGCAAAATCAAGGAGTCGCTCGGCGACGAAATCGACCGCATGAAGGAGAAGCTCAACGAGGTCGAGGAGCAAATCGAGCAGGCGCGCTGCAAGTGCGACGACTAACCGACCCCTCGTTGCCGATGGAAGCGCAAGAAAGGCACCGCACGCCGGGCGGCGCGCCGGAGACGGGGAGAGGCAGCGGGCGCCTGCTGCTCGCCGTGCTGCTCTTCGTCACGACAGCCATCCTGGCGCTGCTGCTTCTGCTCACGGCCGCCGTGGTGGGGCTCTCGCTCCTCACGGGGTCGTTCATCGCCTCGACGCTGATTCTGGGAGGCTTCTTCGCCCTCATGGCGGCGGTAGTCTACCTGGCGGCGCTCCGCGAAGAGGTGGAGCGGCTGCGCGCCCGTGCCGAAACGGTCTACGAGGTGGCGCGAGCCGCCCGCAGCGGCTACGAGTGGCTCGCCTCTAAGGTTGCGCTTCTCAGCCGCCTCGGCGACGCACTGCGCCGGGAGTAGGGGTGCCGGGGGCCGGGAGCCGCCCGCGGTTGAAAGCACCCGCGCCGGGAGCCGGGAGCCCCGCCCCGCCGGGACCACGTCCCGTCCAGCCGCAGCCGCGCCGCCGGAAACCGCAGCCACGCCTCAGCCGCGCCGCCGGAAACCGCAGCCACGCCTCCCCGCCGCTGCCACCGTGAGCAGCCGCCGGAGCCCCTCCCCCGCCGCCGCGCACAAAAAAAAACCGATACCGGTTATCCGGTATCGGTTTTTTGTTCAACACCCCTGAGGGCGTCTCGGTCGACTATTTGCCGAAGTAGCGCTTGTAGAGACCCTCGAAGCCCTTGCCGTGACGAGCCTCGTCCTTGGCCATCTCGTGAACCGTGTCGTGTACGGCATCGAGGTTCTGCTCCTTGGCCAGACGGGCCAGACGCATCTTGTCCTCGCAGGCACCGCACTCGGCGTTCATGCGCTTGTAGAGGTTGGTCTTCGTATCCCATACCACCTCGCCAATCAGCTCGGCGAACTTCGAAGCGTGCTCGGCCTCCTCCCATGCGTAGCGCTTGTAGGCCTCGGCGATTTCGGGATAGCCCTCACGGTCGGCCTGACGGCTCATGGCCAGGTACATGCCCACCTCGGTGCACTCGCCCATGAAGTGGTTCTGGAGACCCTCCCAGAGCTCGGGGCTGGCACCCTTGCCGTCGCCCAGCTTGTGAACGGTCACGAAGTCGAGGTTGCCCTCCTCCTCTACGACCTCTACGAACTTATCCTTGCCTGCCTTGCAGAGCGGGCACTGCTCGGGTGCCTCGGGACCTTCGTGGATATATCCACATACGGTACAACGCCATTTCTTTGCCATAACTGTATCGATGTTAAGTTAGTGTGTTTGTAATTTTGGAACTGTTTGCATTGGTTTGCACGACAAAGATAAGAATTCTTTGCGGAAATCCTATAAAAGACCTATTGTCTTTTTTTATGGAGCGATAAGCCGTGCCTATAGCCGAGCCCGGAGGGGTTGCCCGGGGGTGTTCGCAGCGGTCGGGAACGGGGGGCGCCGCGGCGGAGGGAGGTGTTCGTGCCGCCCGAGGGTCTGTGCGCGCCGCCCGGGGAGAGTGTCCGCGGCGACCGGGGAGAGTGTCCGCGGCGACCGGGGAAGCCAGCCGCGGCGATCGGGGAAGCCAGCCGCGGCGATCGGGGGCGGTCCAAGACGGGCCGGGGTGTTCGCGGAGGCCCGGGAGACCTATCCTCGCCGTCCGGGAACCTGTCCGCGCCGCCCGGCAGGGGTTCTGTCCGCGGCAACCGGAGAGGGTCTGCGGAGGCGGACCGATTCGCAGCGAGCCCCACCTATTCGTGCCGCCCGGGAGCCGTCCTCGCCGCCCGGGGAAGTCCCGCCTATTCGCGGCGGTCGATGACCTCCTCGATGTAGGGGACGTCGGTCGAATCCTTCACCAGCACGCGCTTGCGGCTGTCGAGCAGGTAGAGCGCCGGAATGGCCTCCAGGTCGTAGCTCCCCGTCTCGCGGATGACGCAGCCGTCGTCGTAGCCGTTAATCCACGCGGCGGGAATCTGGTCGCGGTAGGCGCGCCACTCGGCCAAATCCTCGTCGGGATAGAGCGCCAGCACCTTCAGCCGACCACGCTCCTGCATCTCGGAGAGCATCGGCGAGGAGACTATCGCCTCGCGAATCTGACGGCACATCGGACAGCCCGGATTGTTGATGAAGAGCAGCACATACTCCGCGCGGATGTCGTAGAGGCGCCCCGTGGCACCCGAGGCGAGCGTATAGCGGAAGTCGTTGGCCGGCTGCCCGAGGCGGTTCTGCAGCGCTATCTGCAGGTCGTACTCGGGCCCCAGCTTCTCGTACTGGTCCAGATAGGGGCTCGCAAGCTGCGCGCGGAGCACCGGGATGTAGAACTCGCCGTTGCGCAGCGGCGAGTTGGGGTCGCGCAGCACCCGCTCGGCCAGCATCGAGAAGTAGCGCAGCATGGGTGCCGAGGCCGAAGCGCGGCGCATGAGCGAATCCATCGGCGCACCGTCCGTCGGATGTTCCGAGAGCAGCGAGACGTAGGAGGCGAAGGCCTCAAGCATCGAGAGCGTGTCGGCCTTGTGGACGAAGAGCGTGTCCGAGAAGTCGAAGCGGTCCCAGTAGTGGCACCGCAGGTAGTCGCGCTGCTCGGCGGGGGCGAGGCCCGAGGGGGCGATGGGGGGAAGAAAGACCTTCATCCCGGCGGCGGCTTCGGCCACGGCCTGCTGCTGTTGCCGTGCGCGGCGGCCGCCGCACGAGAGGGCGAGGGCGGCCACGGCCGCAAGGAGGAGCATCTTCAGCGACGTCTTCATGTTCATGGCTGTGTAACGTTCTTGTGAGAAACAAATATAGGTCTTTTCCGGCAACTTTCCGCGCACGGAGGGGGCAAAAAGCGCGCGGCGACGTTTTTTGCACGGTAGTTGCACCTGGCGCAAGCGTCAAATTCACAAAAGAACCGAAACTCTATGGATGCAAAAAAAACATCGGGTACGGGGTTCAAGCTGAGTGTCATGACGCTGGCCATCATGAACGTGACGGCGGTCGTCAGCCTGCGCGGACTCCCTGCCGAGGCGGTCTACGGACCCTCTTCGGCCTTCTACTACCTCTTTGCCGCCATCGTCTTCCTCATCCCCACGGCGCTCGTGGCCGCCGAGCTGGCCGCCATGTTCGCCGACAAGCAGGGCGGCGTCTTCCGCTGGGTGGGCGAAGCCTACGGCGCACGGACGGGCTTTCTGGCCATCTGGCTGCAATGGATTGAATCGACCATCTGGTACCCCACGGTGCTCACCTTCGGGGCGGTCTCGATTGCCTTCATCGGGGTCAACGAGGCCCACGACATGACGCTCGCCTCGAACAAGCTCTTCACGCTGGTCATCGTGCTGGCCATCTACTGGCTGGCCACCTTCATCTCGCTCAAGGGGCTCGACTGGGTGGGCAAAATCAGCAAGTGGGGCGGCATGATAGGCACCATCATCCCCGCCGGACTGCTCATCGTGCTGGGCATCGTCTACATCGCCTCGGGCGGCCACAACAACATGGACATGTCGCAGGGCTTCTTCCCCGACCTGACGAAGCTCGACAACCTGGTGCTCGCCAGCGGCATCTTCCTCTTCTACGCCGGCATGGAGATGATGGGCATCCACGTGATGGAGGTGCGCAATCCGTCGCGCAACTACCCGCGCGCCATCATCATCGGCTCGCTCATCACGGTCTGCATCTTCGTGCTGGGCACCTTCTCGCTGGGCTTCATCATCCCGGCCAAGGACATTAGCCTGACACAGTCGCTGCTCATCGGCTTCGACAACTACTTCCGCTACCTGCACATGTCGTGGGCCTCGCCCGTCATCGCCGTGGCGCTGATGTTCGGCGTGCTGGCCGGCGTGCTCACCTGGGTGGCCGGCCCCTCGAAGGGTATCTACGCCGTGGGCAAGGCGGGCTACCTGCCCCCCTTCTTCCAGAAGGCCAACCGCATCGGCGTGCAGCGCAACATCCTGCTCGTGCAGGGAGGCGTGGTCACGCTGCTGGCGCTGCTCTTCGTCGTCATGCCCTCGGTGCAGTCCTTCTACCAGATTCTCTCGCAGCTCACCGTGCTGCTCTACCTCATCATGTACATGCTGATGTTCTCGGCAGCCATCGTGCTGCGCTACAAGCTCCGCGACACGCCGCGCCCGTTCCGTCTGGGCCGGGGCAACGGCCTGATGTGGCTGCTCGGGGCACTCGGCTTCTGCGGTGCGCTGCTCGCCTTCGTGCTGAGCTTCATCCCGCCCGCCCAGATTCAGACGGGAAGCAGCGCCGTCTGGTACTCGGTGCTCATCGTCGGCTGCATCGTGGTGGTGGCGGCACCCTTCGTGATTTACGCCCTGCGCAAGCCCTCGTGGCGTGACCCGCAGGCCGCAGCCGACTTCGCACCCTTCCACTGGGAGGCCGCCGCGACTGCTCCGAAGACCGCTCCGACCGCCGCAACGGCCCCGAAGGCCCCCTCCGCCGCTCCGAAGAGCACGCCGTCCGCCCCGACCGGCTCCTCCGCCGCGGGAAACAAGGGCGGCCACACCCCGAAACAATAACCAACACACACGTTACCACCATGTTACATCGAATCGACAAAACCACCGTCCGCAACGCGCTGCAGCAGGCCTACGAGTGCACCCGCGAGACCAACTCGGGCAAGAATGCGGACTACATCCCCTACCTGGCGAAGGTTCCCTCGGAGCTCTTCGGCATCTCGGCCTGCCTGCCCGACGGCGAGGTCATCACCGTGGGCGACACCGACTGCGCCTTCGGCATCGAATCGGTCTCGAAGGTGCCCACGGCGCTGCTCGCCATGGAGCAGTACGGGCCCCAGAAGGTGATGAACCGCATCGGCGCCGACGCCACGGGCCTCCCCTTCAACTCCATCATCGCCATCCTGCTCGAGAAGGACCACCCCTCGACGCCGCTGGTCAACGCCGGCGCCATCAGCGCCTGCTCGATGGTCAAGCCCGTGGGCGATGCCGAGGGGAAGTGGAAGGCCATCGTCGACTTCATCGAGGGGCTTGCGGGCTCCGAGGTGACGCTCATCGACGAGCTCTACCGCTCGGAGTCGGCCACCAACTTCAACAACCGCTCCATCACCTGGCTGCTCAGGAACTACAACCGCATCTACGACGACCCCGAGATGTCGCTCGACCTCTACACGCGGCAGTGCTCGCTCGGCATCACGGCGCGTCAGCTCTCGATTCTGGGTGCGACGATAGCCTTCGGCGGCCGCAACCCGGTGACGCGCAAGCAAATCTTCCGCACGGAGCTCACCCCGAAAATCGTCTCGCTGATGGCCACCGTGGGCTTCTACGAGCATACGGGCGACTGGCTCTACACCACAGGGCTGCCCGCCAAGTCGGGAGTCGGCGGAGGCATCGTGGGGGTTATTCCGGGGGTTATGGGCATCGCCTCGTTTGCGCCGCCGCTCGACGCCTCGGGCAACTCGGTGAAGGCGCAGCTGGCGCTGAAGTTCGTCATGGACCGCCTCAACCTCAACATCTTCAACCCCGACCGCTGCATCACGGCCGTACCGGAATCGGTCGCCTGAACGGGGCCCGGGTGGAGAGGACGTCCCCCCGCCCCACCGGCGGGAAAACGACAACCCGCCCCGGGAGCAAGGGCCCCGGCACCCCGCTCCATTCGGGAAGGGCTCCAGCGCTCCGCCCGGCGGCGGACAAGCGACGGCCCGACCCGAAAACAAGGGCCCCGGCGCCCCGCTCCATCCGGGAAAGGGCCCCGGCGCTCCGCTCCATTCGGGAAGGGCTCCGGCGCTCCGCCCACCGGCGGACAAACAACGGTTCCGCCCCGAAAACAAGGGCTCCGGCGCTCCGCCCACCGGCGGACAAACAACGGTTCCGCCCCGAAAACAAGGGCCCCGGCGCTCCGCCCTACCGGCGGGAAAAACGAAGCGGGCCGGCTGCACTGCGCAGCCGGCCCGCTCTCTTTTGCGGTCAACGACCCTATCAGCAATCCTGCTCGACGGCGTGGAAGAGCTCCACGTCGCTCACATCGGACTTCATCACGTAGTCATATGCCTCGGAAACCTTGCCGTCGGCCAGCTTCGCATAGATGCGGGCCGAGTTGACATACTCTTCCGACTCGCCGGCCTGACGGGCCAGCAGGTAGGTGATGATGATGTGTCCGGCGGTCTCGACCAGACGGCGGGCATGGAAGTCCTTGAAGCCGGCAGCCTGCTTCTCACCCTCCTCGACGTGGGCAATCAGCTCGGCCAGACGGCCCTTCAGCTCGGCCAGACGGGCCACAATCGGCTGCATCGCCTCCGAATACTCGGCGGCGGCATAGCGCTCAATCTGCTCCATGAAGGTGCCCTTCGTCACGGCGTTGATGGCCGCCACGACCTGCAGCTGCGAGGTGCCCTCGTAGATGTTCATGATGCGCGCATCGCGGTAGAGACGCTCGCAGGGATAATCCTTCATGAAGCCCGAACCGCCGTGAATCTGAATCGCGTCGTAGGCCAGCTGGTTGGCATACTCCGACGAGAAGAGCTTCACCAGCGGCGTGAAGCCGTCGGCCAGGCGGTTGTAGAACTTCATCTCCTGACGCTCCGCGCCCTCGAGCGGACGCTCGTGCGAGATGTGGGTGTACTGCTTGTAGATTTCGACGAAGCGCGTGGTCTCGTAGAGCAGCGCGCGGGCGCCCTGCAGCTTGGCCTTCATGTTGGAGAGCATCTCGGCCACGGCGGCGAACTTGACAATCGGCTTGCCGAACTGCTCACGCTCGTGGGCATACTTCAGCGCCTCGCGGTAGGCCGCCTCGCACGTGCCGACCGACTGCGCGCCGATACCCAGACGGGCGGCGTTCATCAGCGACATCACGTACTTGATAAGACCCATCTTGCGGTCGCCGACCAGCTGCGCCGGAGCGTTCGTGAAGACCAGCTCGCAGGTGGGCGAACCCTTGATACCCATCTTGTTCTCGATGCGGCGCACCTTCACGCCGCCGTCGCGCTTGTCGTAGACGAGCATCGACAGACCGCGTGCGTCGGTCGTACCCTCCTCGGTGCGGGCCAGCACGAGCGAGATGTCGCCGTCACCGTTGGTGATGAAGCGCTTCACGCCGTTGAGCAGCCACGTCTGGCGCTCCTCCGACCAGGTGGCCTTCAGCATGACGGCACCCAGGTCCGAACCGGCATCGGGCTCCGTGAGGTCCATGGCGCAGGTGGCGCCGGCCGATACCCACGGCAGATACTTCTGCTTGAGCTCCTCCGAGGCGAACTCGTTGAGCGTCTCGGCGCAGTCCTGCAGACCCCAGATGTTCTCGAATCCGGCGTCGGCGCGCGCCACCATCTCGTTGGCCATCACGAAGCAGACCAGCGGGAAGTTCAGACCGTCGTACTTGCGCGGGAGCGTCAGGCCGCTCAGTCCGGCATCGACAATCGCCTTGAGGTTCTCGACCGTACCCGAGGCGTACTCCACATGGTCGTTCACCACGCGGGGACCTTCGTGGTCGACGCCCTCGGCATTCGGAGCAATGACCTCGCCGCAGACCTCGCCGGCGATTTCGAGCACCCGGCGGTAGGAGTCCATCGCGTCGTCGAAATCCTGCGGCGCATAGTCGTAGAGGTCCTTCTCGGCAAATCCGCGCTCCTTGAGCTCCACAATCTTGCGCATCATCGGATGCTGGAGGTGGAACTGCAAATCCTTGTTATCTGAAAAGAAATTAGCCATTACTTCGAATTTTGTTTGTAGTACTTAATCATCTTGGGGATAATCTCGTTCACGTCGCCCACAATCGCATAGTCGGCAATCTTGTTGATGGGGGCCTCGGGGTCGGTGTTGATGGAGATGACCATCGACGACTGGTCCATGCCAGCCGTATGCTGAATCTGGCCCGAAATGCCGCAGGCGATGTAGAGCTTCGGACGCACCGTGACGCCGGTCTGGCCCACCTGCCGTTCGGGCTCCGTGAAGCCGGCATCGACGGCCGCACGGCTGGCGCCCACCTCGGCGCCCAGCACCTCGGCCAGCTCGTGCACCAGACGGAAGTTCTCCTTCGAGCCCATGCCGTAGCCGCCGGCCACGATGATGTTGGCACCCTTGATGTCAATCTTGCGCTCCTCAATCTGACGCTCGACAATCTTCACCGCCAGGTCGCTGTCCTTGACATAGCGCTTCCAGTCGATGAACTTCACCTCGCCGGCGGCGGGGTGTGCGGCGTACTCCTTGCGCATGACGCCCTCGCGCACGGTGGCCATCTGCGGACGGTGGTCCGGGTTGACAATCGTGGCGATGATGTTGCCGCCGAAGGCGGGACGAATCTGGTAGAGCAGGTTCTTGTACTCCTTGCCGCTCTTGGCGTCGCGGTGGTCGCCGATGACCAGCTGCGTGCAGTCGGCCGTCAGACCGCTGTGCAGCGCCGACGAGACGCGCGGAGCGAAGTCGCGGCCGATGCAGGTGGCGCCGAAGAGGACAATCTGGGGCTTCTCCTGTTCGATGAGGCCGCACATGACGGCCGTATGGGGCAGCGTGCGGAAGGGGGCCAGCTCCTTGTCGTCGGCCACCCATACGGTGTCGGCGCCGTAGCGTGCCAGCTCCTTCTCCATGCCGGCAAGATTTTCACCGATGACGACCGCCTCGAGCTTCACGCCGAGCGTCGCGGCCAGTTCACGGCCTTTGGTCAGCAGTTCGAGACTCACGTCGGCCACAACGCCTTTCTCGGTCTCGATGTATACGAATATGTTGTTCATCTCTTTCAATCCGGATTAACCGAGCGTGTGGCTCGCAATAAGTTCGACCATCAGGGAGTTAATGTCCTCGTCGGCGGCCGTCAGGCGCTTGGCCTCCTTGGCTGCGAAGACGACGTTCTCGATTTTCTTGACCTTCGTGGGCGAGCCCTGCAGACCGAGCTGCTCCATGTCGGGCTCGACGGCGGCGGCACCCCACTCCGTGATGCGGAGGTAGTCATGCTCCTGTGCGCGCCGTGCGGCGGCCGATTCGGGAGCGGCGGCAATCTCCGATGCGGCGAGCGCACCCTTGTACTTCATCACGCGCTTGGCATTGCGCGGACGGCACTCGGCGGCCGACTCGTTGACCGTGATGACGGCCGGAACGGGGCACTCGACCACCTCGATGCCGCCCGTGATGCGGCGCTTGATAACCAGCGACTGCTCCTTGACCTCGACAATCTGCTCGGCATAGGTCACCTGCGGCAGGCCGAGCTTCTCGGCCACCTGGGGGCCTACCTGGGCCGTATCGCCGTCGATGGCCTGACGGCCGGCGAAGATGACGTCGGGACCAATCTTGCGCAGCGCGCACGAGAGGGCGTAGGAGGTGGCCAGCGTATCCGAGCCGGCGAACTCGCGGCCCGAGAGCAGGTATCCTCCGTCGGCACCGCGGAACATCGCGTCGCGGATGATGTCGGCGGCACGCTGCGGGCCCATCGTGAGGATGTGCACCGTAGCACCCGGCATGCGGTCCTTCAGATTGAGCGCCATTTCGAGTGCATTGAGGTCCTCCGGGTTGAAGATGGCCGGCAGCGCAGCGCGGTTGACCGTTCCTTCGGGGGTCATCGCATCCTTGCCCACATTGCGGGTATCGGGTACCTGCTTTGCCAGCACAACGATTTTAAGCGGTTGTTTCATAGGTTGTCTATCTGTTGTAAGATTTGTTTTCGGTTCTTTCATTGCGGTCGGTCACCGTGCGGCGGCCGCCTCTTCACGAAACGGCCGCCGCGCGGCGTCGTGGCCGATGCTAACGGACGATGGTCTCGCCGCGGTCGGGGCCAATCGAGATAATCTTCACGGGGACGCCCGTCTGCTGCTCGATGAACTCGACGTAGTTGCGGAACGCCTCGGGGAACTCCTCGTAGCGGGTCACCTTGCGCAGGTCGGACTTCCAGCCCGGGAATTCGCGGTAGACGGGCTTGATGTCGGCCTCGGTCTCGAAGGGGAAGCGCGTCGTGCGCTCGCCGCCGATTTCGTAGGCGACGGCCACCTTCACGGTATCGAAGTCGTTCATCACGTCGGACTTCATCATGATGAGCTGTGTGACGCCGTTAATCATAATCGAATACTTGAGTGCCACCAGGTCGAGCCATCCGCAGCGGCGGCGGCGGCCCGTGACGGCGCCGAACTCGTGGCCGATGGAGCAGAGCTGCTCGCCCGTCTGGTCGAAGAGCTCCGTGGGGAAGGGGCCGCTTCCGACACGGGTGCAGTAGGCCTTGAAGATGCCGTAGACCTCGCCGATGCGGCGGGGAGCGACGCCCAGACCGGTGCAGACGCCGGCGCAGACCGTATTGGAGGAGGTGACGAAGGGATAGGAGCCGAAGTCGACGTCGAGCAGCGTGCCCTGGGCGCCCTCGGCCAGGATGGCCTTGTCGTTGTCGAGCAGCGCGTTGATTTCATACTCGCTGTCGATGATGCGGAAGCGCTTGAGGTACTCGACCGCCTCGAACCACTGCGCCTCGAGCTCCGTGATGTCGTACGAATAGTTCAGCGAGCGGAGAATCTGCTCGTGGCGTGCCTTTGCGCGGGCGTAAATCGCGCGGAAGTCGGGGCTCAGCAGGTCGCCCACGCGCATGCCGTTGCGGCTCACCTTGTCCGTATAGGTCGGGCCGATGCCCTTACCGGTGGTGCCGATTTTCGAGCTGCCCTTGGCAGCCTCGTAGGCCGCGTCGAGAATGCGGTGCGTCGGCAGAATCAGATGCGCCTTCTTCGAGATGCAGAGCTGCCGCGTGAGGTCGTGGCCGCTGCGGGCCAGCTCCTCGGCTTCGGCACGAAAAAGAACGGCGTCGAGCACTACGCCGTTGCCGATGATGTTGGTCTTTCCGCCCTGGAAGATGCCCGAGGGAATCGACCTCAGTACGTATTTCTCGCCGTTGAATTCCAGCGTGTGACCGGCGTTGGGTCCGCCCTGGAAACGCGCCACCACCTCATAGTGGGGCGTCAGCACGTCCACAACCTTGCCTTTACCCTCGTCGCCCCACTGCAGGCCGAGAATGACGTCTACTTTTTTCATGATATCCGAATTATGTTATTGGCTGCAAAAGACATTTTTTGCATCCATTTGCATCCAAAGGTACGAAATATTCCACGAAATACCCAACTCCGGGGGCGACTTTTCGACAAATGGCCCCGAAAAGGGCTTTCGGGGGCGTGTTGCGGCCCTTCGGGGGAGGTTTCCGGGGCCCCAACCGGGAGAGGGCCAGCGTGTTCAGCGGCGCGGGACGGGGACGGGCAGGGGGTTCTGCGGTGGAGCCGGGGCGGGACCAGCGCGTTCAGCGGCGCGGGACAGGGCGGTGCAGGTGGTTCTGCGGTGGAGCCCGGAGGCGGAGCCAGCGTGTTCAGCGGCGCGGGATAGGGGCGGGACGGGGAGTTCAGAGGTGCAGACGGGACGGGCCGGCCGCCGGGTCGCAAAAAAAGTGTTCCGAAGGGAAGATGCGCCCGCCGCCAGGACGCAAAAAAAGTGTTCCGAGGGGAAGGTGCGCCGCCGCCCGAACACATACGGGCACAAAAAAAACGGACCTCGGTCCGTTCACTTCTATTTCTGCTACACTACTCTGCTACTCTACGGGCTTCTGCTCCGGGATGCTCGTCCGATACACCCTGCCGCACGACAACGGCTCCGCACTCCGGGAGCCCGTCTCTTTTGCGGGAGACTTCCGGCAGCATGTTCTCCTGCAACAGCCTGTCTGCCTTCGATTTCGGTCTGCCCGTCGGTCGGGGTCACAGCCGTGAAAGCCTCCGCCATCCGGAGCCTCAGCCGCTCAGCCGCCCGCCGGTCGGGGCTCAGCCGCCTGGCCGCCGGAATCTCAGCCGTCCGGGTAGCCCCCCGTGAAAGCCTCCGCCCGCCGCCCGGGTCACAGTTCTCAGCCGCCGGGGTCACAGTTCTCAGCCGTCCGGGGTCTCGGCCGTCCGCAGCCCGGAACCCAGCCCCCGCTGCTCGCCCCCTCCGCCGGCCGGGGTCACAGCACCACCACGTCAGTATGGCCGTCCACCTGCAACTGGCGAATCTCCTGCGTCGAGCTTACGTAGAGCGTCTCCAGCTCGGGACTCGACTGCGTATCGACCCGCTCCATGACGGCAGCGCAGCCGCTCACGTCGAGCGTCCGCAGGGCGTTGCCGCCGCAGACGAGCGTCGAGAGGGCCGTATCGCCCCTCAAATCGAGCGAGGAGAGCAGGTTGCCGCTGCAGTCGAGCGTCGCAAGTATCGCGAGCCGCTCGACATCGAGCCACGAGATGCGGTTGCGGGCGCAGTTGACCTCCACGAGCCGCGGGCACGACGAGAGGTCGAGCCGCGTGAGGTCGTTGTCGCTGCAGTCGAGCCGCTGCAGGTTGCGGAAGTCGGAGATTTCGTCGAGCGAGGCGATGCCGCACCCCGAGCAGTCCATCCGCACGATGCGCTCGGCCTCGTAGCGCGAGATGCGCCCGTCGTCGTTCAGGTCGAGCGTCTCGAGGCAGTAGCGCTCGAAGGCGGGGTCGGTAAAGCGCAGGTATTCGGTTCGCGCCGCGTCGTCGTACCCGTCATCGAGCAGTCCGCACGAGGTGCAGAGCAGCACGAGAAGCGATGAAAGGGCACGGCGCATGTTCTATGATGATGTTGTTGAAATTGAGTCTTTTACAGGTCAGATGTCGATATCGTCGTCGGTCTCTTCGAGCCCCTCCGAGCTGCCGTCGTCCTGAATCTCGTCGGCGCCCTTGATTTCGTCGTCGTAGTAGTCCTTGTCGTCGTCATCCTGGGCGTGGTCGTCGACCTTCACGTCGATTTTCACCAGATAGGCAACCTCGTCCGTATCGAACGGTACGGCGTAGAAGAAGTCGCCGTTGGGCTTGTCGACACGCATCATGGCGTCGGTGAATCCGAGGGGATACTTCTCCCGCACGGCTTCCTGAAGTTCGGGGCTGAGGTTGTGGAGACTCGCAACGATATGTTTCTTCGTGCTATTCTGTTTGGTCATGGTACAGCGTAAAACTAACGTGTAAAAATTTTCTGCAAGTATACGCAAAATTTGCAAACCGCACCACCCCGGAATATTTTTTATTGCATTTTTTTCGAATTTCGATGATGTTCTGAACAAATTGCGTACCTTTACACAACAATACATATATTTAATGCCCCCACGGGCTGCCCGCGCCGGCCTCTTCGCCGGCGGGAGGCGCCGCGACGGGCAGCCGCCCCGCCCCACTCGGCACCGGGCGGCAAACGGACAAACACGATGACACCCCAGGAACGAATCGAGGAGCTCCGCCGGGAGCTCGACCGCCACAACTATAAATATTACGTCGAAAACGCCCCCGAAATCTCCGACTTCGAGTTCGACACGATGATGCGCGAGCTCATCGACCTCGAGCGGGAGTATCCCCAGTATGCCGACCCCAACTCGCCGTCGGTGCGCGTGGGCAGCGACCTGACCTCCGACTTTCGGACCGTCCGCCACCGCTTCCCGATGCTCTCGCTGGGCAACACCTACTCGCTCGACGAGCTGCACGAGTTCATCGACCGCATCGAGCGGGAGGTGGGGGCCGCCGACCTGGTCTGCGAGCTGAAGTTCGACGGCACGGCCATCTCGCTCACCTACGAACACGGCGCGCTGGTGCTGGCCGCGACGCGCGGCGACGGTGTCGAGGGCGACGACGTGACGGCCAACGTCCGCACCATCCGCTCCGTGCCGCTGCATCTGCACGGCGAGGGGTGGCCCGAGCTGTTCGAAATCCGCGGCGAGGTGCTGATGCCCTACGCCTCGTTCGACCGGCTGAACGCCGAGCGCGAAGCGGCGGGCGAGCCGCTGCTGGCCAATCCGCGCAATGCGGCGGCCGGGACGCTCAAGCAGCAGGCCTCGTCGGTGGTGGCCCACCGCGGGCTGGACTGCACGCTCTACCAGCTGGCGGGCGACAACCTCCCCTTCACGAACCACTGGGAGAGCCTGCAGCAGGCGCGCACGTGGGGCTTCAAGGTATCCGACGCGATGCGCATCTGCCACACGCGGGCCGAGGTCGACGCCTTCATCGACCACTGGGATACGGCGCGGCGCGAGCTGCCCTTCCCGACCGACGGCGTGGTCATCAAGGTCAACGACTTCGCCCTTCGGCGCCAGCTGGGCTTCACGGCCAAGGCGCCGAAGTGGGCCGTCGCCTACAAGTTCAAGGCCGAGCAGGCCCTCACGCGGCTCACAAGCGTCGACTTCCAGGTGGGGCGCACGGGGGCCATCACGCCGGTGGCCAACCTCGAACCGGTGCTGCTGGCCGGCACCACGGTCCGCCGGGCGACGCTCCACAACGCCGAGCAGATGGCGCTGCTCGACATCCGCCCGGGCGACATGGTCTATGTCGAGAAGGGGGGCGAGATTATCCCGAAAATCACGGGCGTCGAGCTCTCGATGCGCCCGGCCGACAGCCGCCCCTTCACCTACATCACCGAGTGCCCCGTCTGCCACACGCCGCTGGTGCGCTACGAGGGCGAGGCGAAGCACTACTGCCCCAATGCGGACGGCTGCCGCCCGCAGATTCTCGGCCGCATCATCCACTTCATCGGCCGCAAGGCGATGGACATCGAGGGGCTGGGCGAGGAGACCGTCGAGCTGCTCTACGACAACGCGCTGGTGCGCAACGTCGCCGACCTCTACGACCTGCGCGCCGAACAGCTGGCCCCGCTGCCGCGGCTGGGCGAGCGGTCGGCCGAGAACATCATCCGCTCCATCCGCCGCTCGACGGAGGTGCCCTTCGCACGGGTGCTCTTCGCGCTGGGCATCCGCTTCGTGGGCGAGACGACGGCCAAGTATCTGGCGGGCCACTTCGGCTCGCTCGACGCCGTGATGAAGGCCTCGCGCGAGGAGCTGGTCGAGGCCGACGAGGTGGGCGGCCGCATCGCCGACGCCATCCGCGAATACTTCGCCGACGAGGAGAACCTGCGCATCATCGACCGCCTGCGCAGAGCCGGGGTGCAGCTGGAGGCCCGGGCCCGCACGCTCGCCTCGAACCGTCTGGCGGGCAAGAGCTTCGTCATCTCGGGACGTTTCCTGAACCACAGCCGCGACGAGCTGAAGGAGCTCATCGAGCTGCACGGCGGGCGCAACCTCTCGGCCGTCTCGGCCAACGTCGACTACATCGTGGCGGGCGAGAAGATGGGCCCGGCGAAGCTCAAGAAGGCCGAGAAGCTGGGGCTGAAGATAATCTCCGAGGAGGAGTTCGACGTCATGCTGGCCGAGGCCGACTCGCCCGAGGCAGTGCCCGAAGCAGGAACGGAACCCGAGGCAGGAGCGGCCCCCGAAACAAGCGCGGCACCCGAAGCGGCGGAGGAGACTCCGACCGAAACGGAACCGGCAGCCAGCCCGACCGGGGAGCAGGCCGAAACCGGTGCGAAGCCCGAGGCAGGCGCGAAACCCGAAGCAGAACCGAAGCCCGAGGCAGGCGCGGCACCCGGAGCGGCGGAGGAGCCCCCGACCGAAACGGCACAGGCAGCCAGCCCGACCGGAGCGGCACCCGACGCCGGACCGAAGCCCGAAACCGACGCGAAGCCCGGCAGCGACGGCGCGGCGCGGCAGGGCGAACTCTTCTGAGGCGCGGCGGGTCCGGCCCAACACTCCCGCGGCGGCTCCGGCCCAACGCTTCCGGGATGCGGCGGCTCCGGCCCAACGCTTCCGGGATGCGGCGGCTCCGGGGCGGCACTCCCGCGGCGGCTCCGGCCGAATGTTTCCGGACGGCAGCTCCGACCGAACACTCCCGGGGCGCGGCTCCAGCCGAACTCAACCGGGGCGGCGGCTCCGGCCCAGCGGCTCCGGCCGCAGACAACCATCAGCACCATGAACAGGGGCACGACCGGTAACCGGTCCGAGGCCCGCAAACCATAAACCCTAAACAGCGAACAAACCATGTTACAGAACAAACTGGCCGGCGCAGGCGCCGCCATGATAACCCCCTTTACGCCCGACGGACGGGTGGACTACCAGGCTCTGGCCCGCATGCTCGACTACGTCATCGAGGGGGGCGTCGACTACATCGTGGCCCTGGGCACCACGGCCGAGACGCCGACGCTCTACATGCCCGAACGGGCCGTCATCGCCATGTACATCACCGACCACATCCGCGGCCGCGTGCCGCTGGTGATGGGCTGCGGCGGCAACTCCACCTCGGAGGTGCTCGACCAGCTGCGCGAATTCGACCTGCGGGGCGCCGACGCCATCCTGAGCGTGACGCCCTACTACAACAAACCCTCGCAAGAGGGGCTCTACCAGCACTTCCGCACCGTCTCGGAGCACTCGCCGCTGCCCGTCATCCTCTACAACATCCCCGGCCGCACGGGGGTCAACATGACGGCCGAGACGACGCTCCGCATCGCGCGCGACTTCCCCAACGTAATCGGCATCAAGGAGGCCTCGGGCAACATCGAGCAGATGCAGCAGATTCTCGACAACCGCCCCGAAGGGTTCCTCGTCCTCTCGGGCGACGACGGCATGACGCTCGAGCTGATGCGCCGCGGCGGCGACGGCGTCATCTCGGTGGCGGCGAACGCCTTCCCGCGCCGCTTCATGGAGTGCATCAACCTGGCCAAGCGCGGGGCGTTCGACGAGGCCGACCGCGCCTACGAACGGCTGCGCGAGGCGGTCGAGGCGCTCTTCGCCGAGGGCAACCCCGTCGGCGTGAAGTGCGCCCTGGCGACGATGGGGCTCATCGGCCCCACGATGCGTCTGCCGCTGGTCGAGGGGACCGAAGCGCTGCGCCGCCGCTTCGAAAAACTCATTGCGGAATACGATTTGCGGTAGGCTGCACGTTAGTTATCCATCCAGTAACGTGCACAACCGCTGCCTATGAAACGATTCGAACAAGTGCTCCTTGCACTGCTGCTCCTGCCGGCGCTGGCGCTGGCCAAGGTGCCCGACGACGAAGACATCCTCGACCGGACGATGAACACCGCCTCGCCCTTCTACTACACGAAGCTGATGATGCGCTACAACGCGGGCGATTCGACGATGACCGACGAGGACTACCACTACCTCTACTACGGCTACGCCTTCCAGGATGCCTACAAGCCCTTCGCCTCGAACCAGGCGCTCGACCGCATGCTGATGATTGCCGCGCGCATCGACGTCGAGCGGCCGCTGCGCGAGGACCTCGAGTTGCTCGTCTCGGCGGGCAACGACGCCCAGAAGGTCGACCCCTTCAGCCCGAAGGTGCTCAACCTGATGGCCTACGCCTACGGGGCGCTGGGCGACACCATCCGCGAGCGGGCCTACTACGAACGGATGAACCGCATCATCCGCACCATCGAGCAGTCGGGCGACGGCTACACGCAGAAGACGCCGCAGCACATCCTCATGTTCGACCATGCACTCGACGTGCTCGCCTCCGAGGGGCTCCCCTACGGCCGCAGCCGCGTCATCAGCCGCGAGGTCGAGTTCGTGCCGCTCGTCTCGCCCATGGTCATCGAGGGGAAGAAGCGCAAGGGGTTCTACTTCGACTTCAGCCGCATCTACCGCAACAAACCCGAAGGATACACCTATAAACGTGACCGCACATGGCAATTCAACAATCTGAAACCCCGCACCTACAAATAATCGCACGCCGCCTGCTGCTGCTCGTGCTGACGGCCGCCGCGGCCTTCGGCTGCAGCAAGGAGGAAGGCGAGCGGCAGCGCCTTGAGAGCAACGTCGCGAGCGTCGTGCTGCGCTCCGAGGCGGGCTCCGAGGCGTCGTTCACCGTCTCGTCGAGCGGCCCGTGGTCGCTCACCACGACGGGCGAGGAGTTCGAGGTCGTCGGCCCCGCGAGCGGCGACCGCGGCGAGACGACCGTCACGGTGCGGGCGCTCGCCGCGAATGACGGGCGGCTGCGCCGCGAGCTGGGCAGCATCACGCTGCAGCTCGACAAGGGCGGGCTCCAGACGCAGGTAGGCGTCGAGCAGAGCATGGCCACGGCGCCCCAGACGCTGCTCATGTACATGCCCTGGTCGGGCGACCTCACCTCGTTCTTCGAGCAGAACCTCGCCGACATGGAGCAGACCGTCGCCGCCGGCTACCTCGGCGATACGCGGCTCGTGGTCTTCTTCATGCCCGATGAGCGGCGGGCCGAGTTCTTCGAGCTCTACCACGACAACGGGCAGTGCGTCCGGCTGAACCACCGCACCTACGATACGGCGCCCGACTTCACCACGGCCGAGGGCATCGCCTCCATCCTCGAGCAGGTGCGCCAGACGGCCCCCGCCGAGCGCTACGCCATGACGATTGGCAGCCACGGCATGGCCTGGCTCCCCGTCTCGGGCATCTACGCGCGGCCCGGCAGCGCGGCTCCGCGCGAGCGGGAGTACTGGGAGTATGCGGCCGAGGGTGCGGCACTGACCCGCTGGTTCGGCGGCAAGCTGGACCAGTACCGGACCGACATCACCACGCTGGCCGAGGGCATCACGCAGGCCGGCATGGAGATGGAGTACATCCT
The DNA here is from genome assembly GCF_002159425.1 of Alistipes sp. An31A. Taxonomy (NCBI): domain Bacteria; kingdom Pseudomonadati; phylum Bacteroidota; class Bacteroidia; order Bacteroidales; family Rikenellaceae; genus Alistipes; species Alistipes sp. An31A. Next base: position 56,103 of record NZ_NFIO01000010.1, on the reverse strand, counting down.
CTTCGACGACTGCTACATGTCGTCGGTCGAGGTGGCCTACGACCTGCGCCACGTCACGCGCCACCTCATCGGCTCGACGTGCGAAATCATGGCCTACGGATTCCCCTACGCCCTGATGGGGCGCTACCTGGTCGGCGAACCCGACTACGAGAACATCTGCGAGTCGTTCTACCGCTTCTACAGTTCGTACCAGTACCCCTACGGGACGATTGGCGTGACGGACTGCGCCGAGCTGGAGCGTCTGGCCGACATCATGAAGCGCATCAATGCGGGCGATGTCTTCGACGGCTCGCAGCTCTCCGAGCTGCAGGTGCTCGACGGCTACAACCCGACGCGTTTCTTCGACCTGGGGGACTACGTCCGCCACCTCTGCACCTCGCCCACGCTGCTTGCCGAGTTCGAGGAGCAGCTCGCCCGCACGGTCCCCTACCACCGCCACACGCCGGAGTTCTACTCGATGTCGAGCGGAGCGAAGGCGATTCACACCTTCTCGGGCATCACCACCTCGGACCCGAGCACGAGCGACGCCACGCGGACCAAGCAGCAGACCGCATGGTGGCAGGCCACGCACGAATAGCGGGCCGCTGACCGGGGTGCCGACCGGCCGCCCGCGCGACCTGCCGACCATAGCTCCGCCGCCAGCCCATAAAAAAAGAAGAGAAGCGACCCCGCAAGGGTCGCTTCCCTTTTATCCTTTTGCCCAGCCCTAACCTCCGACTTCCGCTCCCGCCTACTCCCGGACCGGCGACGCGTACCCGACCCGGCCCGCATCGGCCCGCGCATAGATGACCTGCAGGCGGCGCGTCATGAAGAACTGCAGCACGCCGCGCAGGAACATGTAGAGCATGAATGCGAGCCAGAGGGCGTTGTTGCCAATCCACCCGTAGAAGAGGTGGTAGATGGCGAAGTAGGCCGCCGTAGCCCAGAACATCGAGTTGCGCATCACGCGCGTATGGGTCGCTCCCACCATGATGCCGTCCATGATGAAGGGCATGGCACTGGCGATGGGGATGATGATAATCCAGACGATGTAGCGCCCGGCAAGCTCGACGATGGTCGGGGCGTCGGGGGCCGACGCGTCGACGAAGAGCCCCACCAGGTCGCGCCACCAGACGATGTAGATGCCCACGAAGAGGGCCGAGACGGCCGTCCCCCAGAAGATGCAACGCTTGAGGCATGCGCGCAGCGAGCGGCCGTCGCGCGCCCCGATGAAGCGCCCCGTGAGCGCCTCGGCGGCATAGGCGAAGCCGTCGTTCATGTAGGAGAAGAGGGTGAAGAGCTCGAGCAGCAGCGTGTTGACCGCCAGCATCGCCGGGTTGTCCATGCGGGCCGAAGCCCCCGTGAAGAAGGAGTAGACGGCCACGATGCAGAGCGTGCGCAGCATGATGTCGCGGTTGACGATGAAGAAGTGGCGCAGCGGACGCAGGTCGAAGACCTCGCGCCAGTCGATGCCCGTCAGCACGTGCCGGTAGCGCCACACCAGCAGCAGCGCCGCCAGCATCACCCCCGTCCACTGCCCCGCAACGGAGCCGTAGGCGATGCCGACGATGCCCATCTTCATGCCGAAGGCGAACCAGAGGCTGCACCCCACGTGGACGATGTTGACCGTCACGGCCGTGCACATCGGAATCAGGGCGTTCTGCATGCCCGTATACCAGCCGTTGAAGCCGAAGAGCATGATGCCCGCCGGGACGGCCCAGATGCGGGCGTAGAAGTAGGCGCGCGTCATCTCGCCGCCGTTCATGGCCCAGAGCGCCAGCTCGCCGATGGGGTACTGCAGCGCGACGACCAGCAGCCCCATCGAGGCGGCCACCACCAGCGCACGGGCCAGCATGTTGGTGCACTCGCGGAAGTCGCCCGCACCGAAGGCCTGCGCCGTGAAGCCGCTCGTGCCCATCCGCACGAAGGAGCAGTTCCAGTAGATGAAGTTGAAAATCGAGACCCCGATGGCCAGCGCCCCGATGTTGGCCGCCGAGTCACCGGCCGAGTGGCCGGCGATGGCCGTACCGACGATGCCCATCAGGGGCACCGTGATGTTCGAGACGATGTTGGGCAGCGCCAGGCGCAGGATTTCGCGGTTCATCGACATGGGCACTCGCCGCCGGAGGGTAGATGCCGCAAAGAGCCGCCGCGGCAGGGGGTTCCGGCGAAGCGAATACAAAGATACACTTTAATTCGACAAAATGAAGGCCCCGCCCCCCTTTTGTTTCCGATTTCGGCACGAAGCGTGTGCAGAATCCCGAAAATTGAATTACCTTTGTGCAACCTTGTCGACGCGTGCGGGTTAGCGCATCGGAGGGGAAGCCCCCTTCCCGTGCCCGGACCCATGCGCAGGGCCGCCGCTCCGCACGGCGGAGACGCAGCCGCCGACCGGGCAAAAGGGGCAAATGCCGGCAGGAATCCGGGCGTCAGCGACGCCCCGAAACGAGTTCGACGTATTCCGCCGCCGGCAGGAGCCTCCGTTCAGCAAACAGACCATACCGAAAAAACATCCACGTCGAACTCGACCATTCGTATGAAAGAACACAAGAACGACTCAACCGACGCACTCGCACGCTTCGGGCGTGACAAGCGGGTGCGTACCGCAACGGTCACGGCGGAACGCGTTGAGCGCAGCCCGCGTCCGCAGCGCGATGCCGCCGACTCGGAGCGACCCACAACGGACCGACAGCCCCGCAAACGGGCTTCGTACAACCCCAACTTCACGGCCGACAACCGCCCGCTGCACGAGGAGCAGCAGGGCCGCAGCTACGGCGAGCGTCCGCACTACGGCGAGAAGGAGCACTCCGGACGAGGCTTCCAGGGCCGGGGAGGCGCCGCACGCGGAGGCGAGAGCCGCCGCGGGCAGTACGCAACGCGCGACCGCGACGAGCGGCACGAGACGCGCGGCCGCTATGAGCGCTACGAGCGCCGCGACCGCCGCGAAGAGCAGTACGGTTACTACGACGAGGAGCCGCGCGAGGAGTACGGCCGCTACGGGCAGCGCGACGAGCGTGACGAGGAGCGGCGTGCAGGCCGCGGCCGTGACGACCGCCGTGACGACCGCCGTGACGACCGCCGTGACGACCGCCGCGAACGCCGCGCCGGGGAGTACGGCCACACACCGCACAAACCCAACAAGCGATACGACAACAACCGCGCAGAGGGGCGCTCCGCCTCGGCATACGGCGAGCGCAAGGCTCCGCGCAAGTATGGCGAACGGCCCTCGTACGACGGGCGCCGCGAGGAGCGCGGCGGACGCTTCTCCTCGGCGCGGCGCGGCGAATGGAGCTCCTATCCGCGTTTCGACGCGGCGAAGGGGAGCGGCGAGATTCGCCTCAACCGCTTCATCGCGCAGTCGGGCCTCTGCTCGCGCCGCGAGGCCGACGACTACATCCAGGCGGGCGTGGTCACGGTCAACGGGCAGGTGGTCACGGAGCTGGGGAGCAAGGTGAAGCCGACGGACGACGTGCGCTTCAACGGCGAGCGCGTACAGGGCGAGAAGAAGGTCTACCTCGTGCTCAACAAGCCCAAGGGATATGTGACCACGATGGAGGACCCCCACACCGACAAGACGGTGATGGAGCTGGTCAAGGGAGCCTGCACGGAGCGCATCTATCCGGTTGGCCGGCTCGACAAGAACAGCGTGGGACTGCTGCTCTTCACCAACGACGGCGACCTGACCAAGCAACTCACCCACCCCTCCTACCGCAAGAAGAAGATTTACCAGGTGACGCTCGACAAGCCCCTCACGCGTGCCGACATGGATGCCATCGCCGAGGGCATCACGCTCGAGGACGGCGAAATCTATGCCGATGAAATCTCCTACGTTTCGGAGAACAAGGAGGAGGTCGGCATCGAAATCCACTCGGGGCGCAACCGCATCGTGCGGCGCATCTTCGAGCATCTGGGCTATACGGTGCTGAAGCTCGACCGGGTCTACTACGCCGGTCTGACGAAGAAGAACCTTAAGCGCGGACAGTGGCGCTTCCTCACGCGCGAGGAGGTTGAGCGCCTCAAGTCGGGACAGTACGAATAGTGCGCCGCGGGCTAACCGCCGCCGGACCACGGAGGCCGCCATCGGTGCGGCCTCCGTTTTTTATCTTCCACCGCCTCACCCCGGCTGTTCCGGCATCCTCTCCGCCACCCGGTCCGGCACTAACCCCCCCCACACACACAGACAGTCGCCTACCCGACGACACAAGCGTCCAACACTCGCTTGCCCCACGACCTCCTCTCCGGCGCCCAAACCAACCGCCCACACACACCTCCTGCCGCGCCTCCCCGCGCCCCCCTCCCCGACAGACACAAAAAAGCGGCTCCCGGCACCGGAACCGCCACCCTACATCCGCATCCTCGCCCGCACCATCCGCCCCCCCGAACCGGCTGGGAAAAAGCACCCTCTTCCTGCCACGTCTTCCACGTCCGCGCCGCCCGGAAAAGCGCCGCCCCGCGCCTTCCCGCACCTCCAAGTGCCTCCCCTCCCCGGCAGGCACAAAAAAAGCGGCAGCCCGCTAAAGGCTGCCGCGCTTCGTTCAAACCGCCGGGCGATTAGTTACCCTTGATTTGGTTGTAGAGGTCGTTGTACTTCTTGTACTTGTCCATCATGCCCTCCTCGTCACGCAGACGGAAGCAGAGCGACTTGAGGAACTCAACGGCGTCCGGGTCGTTGGGCTTCAGCTCGAGGACCTTCTCGAACCAGGGCACTGCTGCCATGTAGACCGCATTGACCGTCTTCAGATCGGCATCGTAGTCGGCCTGGCTGCTGTACTGACGCTCGTTCATCTCCTTATTCATGGCATCGCCCTTGAGCGCATAGAAGAGGCCGAGGTAGTAGTTGCCCTCGTACATGTCGGGCTTCAGCTCGACAATCTTCTCGAACGACTTGATGCTCTCGTCGTAGTTCTTCAGCGCGTAGAAAATACGGCCGCGGCCGAACCAGAGGTCCGTGTTGGTCGGATTCTCGGCAATGGCGGCGTCAATCATCGTCACCAGGTCGGCGGGGTCGCCCACGCCCTTCTCGGCCGTGTAGAGCTGCATCAGACCGTCGAGAATACGCTCGCTCTTCGGGAACTTCTCGATACCCTCCAGCAGCGCATCCTTGCTCTTCATGACGAAGGCTGCGTCCTTATCCTTCTGGCCGTAGTAGCAGTGGAAGAGGTAGTAGTAGATGTTGCCATCCTCGTCCGTATAGCCCTGCTCGAGCGCACGGTTCAGGTAGTCGGCACCCTCGGCATAGGCCTCGGGGTTCGTCGAACCCTCGACCGTCTTCAGATAGCCCGCATAGTAGAGCAGCGCCAGGTTGGGCTTCTCGCCGTAGGCGGGGCTGCTCTGTGCGGCATAGGCCGTCATGTAGTACTTGGCCGCGTCGGCATACTTGCCCGTGGTGATGCTCACGTCACCGGCCTGTGCGCAGAAGTCGCTGATTTGCTTCAGACCGACCTTGACCTTCGATGCGGTCTTGGGGTCCATGTCGTAGGCCTTGTTGTAGGCCTCGAGCGAGAGCTCCAGAGCGCCGGGGTAAATCTCCTGGGTCTGCGTCCATGCCATAATCTTGTTGTCCTTGACATAGGCCGTGTAGTAGGGATATACATAGGCCGTGTAGGGCACGTCGAGCAAGGTCACCTCGGAGGTCGACTGGGGCTCTCCGTCGTTGAACTTGAGCATCACGGGGTCCATTTCGAGGAACAGGTCCTTCGTCGGTTCGGATACGGCCTCGAAGAAGAGCTTGCCGCGATTTACCCACGTTGCAGCCTTGGCTCCCTTCTTGGCGTCGGCGATGTCGGCGTCGCTCTTCTCGATTTTCGAAAGGAACGAATCCTTGTTCACCTTCTGAGCCTGCACGGCGGGAACTGCCAGAAGCAGCGCCGCGAGGGCCGTTACACATGTTTTTTTCATAAAGAACTTATTTTTAGGTGTTTGTATTTGGTTTCCGTCATGCGGTGTTTCCTACCTGCAAATATAGGCATAAAATCCACTACTGCAACAGATGCGCCGCATGAAACTGCCCCAAAGATGTCCTTTCCGGCCGAAACGGCCCGGAGGAACTACTTCTCCGGGGTCGTCTCAGTCGTCTCGGTCGTTGCGTCCTGAGCGCCGTTCTCCGCATCCGGAGCCTCGACTGCGGTCTGTCCCGCCGTTTCGTCCGTTGCGGCAGAAGTCTCCTCCTCGTCGGCATGCGGCACGGCCATGACCGAAGCAATCGCGTCGCCCTCGCGCAGGTTGATGATGCGCACGCCCTGCGTGGCGCGTCCCGCCATGCGGATTTGCGACACGGCCGTGCGGATGGTCAGGCCCGAGCGGTTGATAATCATCAGGTCGTTGTCGTCGGTCACGGCCTGAATCGAAATCAGGTCGCCGGTCTTCTCCGTGATGTTAATCGTCTTCACGCCCTTGCCGCCGCGGTTGGTGATGCGGTACTCCTCCAGGTCGGTGCGCTTGCCGTAGCCGTTCTCGCTCAGCACGAGCACGTCCTGCTTCGAGTCGGGCTCGATGCAAATCATGCCGACCACCTTGTCGCCCTCCTCGAGCGAAATGCCGCGCACGCCGGCGCCCACACGTCCGATGGGACGCACCGTCGTCTCGTTGAAGCGAATCGCCTTGCCGCCGCGGGCCGCAATCATGATTTCGGCGCTGCCGTTCGTGAGCTTCGCCTCGAGCAGCTGGTCGCCCTCGCGGATGACAATCGCGTTGACGCCGTTCTGACGCGGACGCGAGTAGGCCTCGAGCAGCGTCTTCTTGATGACGCCCTCCTTCGTGCACATGACGATGTAGTGGCTGTTCACGTAGTCGGCATCGTCCAGACGCTTGACGTGGATGTAGGCGCGCACCTTGTCGTCGGGCTCAATCTGGATGACGTTCTGGATGGCGCGGCCCTTCGAGCTGCGCGTGCCCTCGGGAATCTCGTAGACCTTAAGCCAGTAGCAGCGGCCCTTCTCCGTGAAGAAGAGCATCGTGTTGTGCATCGTGGCCGTATAGATGTGCTCGATGAAGTCCTCGTCGCGCGTGGCGCTCCCCTTGGCACCCACGCCGCCGCGGTTCTGCGTACGGTACTCGGCCAGCGGCGTGCGCTTGATGTAGCCCATGTGCGAGATGGTGATGACCATGTCGTCGTCGGCGTAGAAGTCCTCGGGGTTGAACTCCTCCGAGGCGTAGACAATCTCCGTGCGGCGCTCGTCGCCGTACTTCTCCTTGACCTCGAGCAGCTCCTGCTTGACAATCTCGAGCTGCATGCCGACGTTGGCCAGCACCTCCTTCAGGTGGGCAATCTGCTTCTCGAGCTCGTCGCGCTCGGCCACCAGCTTGCCGTGCTCGAGCCCCGTGAGGGCGCGCAGACGCATCTCGATGATGGCCGAAGCCTGGATGTCGCTCAGCCCGAAGCGCTGAATCATCGTCTGCTTGGCGGCGTCGGGGGTCTGCGACGAGCGGATGATGTGGACAATCTCGTCGATGTTGTCCTGGGCGATGAGCAGACCCAGCACGATGTGGAGGCGCTCCTCGGCCTTGCGCAGCTCGAAGCGCGTGCGGCGCACCACCACGTCGTGGCGGTGGTTGACGAAGTGCTTGACCAGGTCGCGCAGGTTGAGCAGCTGCGGGCGGCCGTTGACCAGCGCGATGTTGTTCACCGGGAAGACCGTCTGCAGCGGCGTATTCTTGTAGAGCGTGTTGAGCACGACGCTCGCCACGGCATCGTGCTTCAGAATCACGATGATGCGCAGTCCGTTGCGGTCCGACTCGTCGTTGATGTAGGAGATGCCCTCAATCTTCTTCTCGTTGATCATGTCGGCGATTTTCTTAATCATCTCCGCCTTGTTGACCATGTAGGGAATCTCCGTGATGACGATGCACTCGCGGCCGCTGGCCGTATGCTCGATTTCGGTGCGGGCGCGCATGACCACCCGACCGCGGCCCGTGAGCAGCGCCTCGCGCACACCCTCGTAGCCGTAGATGATGCCTCCCGTCGGGAAGTCGGGGGCCTTGACGTATTTGAGCAGCTCCTCGCACTCGATGTCGGGGTTGTCGACATAGGCGCAGCAGGCGTCGACCACCTCGCCCAGGTTGTGCGGGGCCATGTTGGTCGCCATGCCGACGGCAATACCGCTCGCGCCGTTGACCAGCAGCAGCGGAATCTTCGTGGGGAGGACCGTGGGTTCGGGAATCGTATCGTCGAAGTTGAGCGTCCAGTCGACCGTCTCCTTGTCGATGTCGGCCATCACCTCGTCGGTGATTTTCTTCATGCGGGCCTCGGTGTAACGCATGGCGGCAGGCGAGTCGCCGTCCATCGAGCCGAAGTTGCCCTGGCCGTCCACGAGCGGGTAGCGCATCGACCAGTCCTGGGCCAGACGCACCATGGCGTCGTAGACCGACGAGTCGCCGTGGGGGTGGAACTTACCGAGCACGTCGCCGACGATACGTGCCGACTTACGCGTGGGTCTGTCCGAATAGAGATTCAGCTCGGCGCTCATGTCGTAGAGGATACGGCGATGCACGGGCTTCAGACCGTCCCGCACATCGGGAAGCGCACGCGACACGATGACCGACATCGAATAGTCGATGTAGGCCGTCTTCATCTGCTCCTCGATGTTAATGGGGATGATACGCCCCACCAAACCGGCATTCTTTTCTTCTTCAGTTAGCATTTCTCTCTGGAATTACCTTCGTTTTAACAGACAAAAATAGGCTTTTTTTTCGATATGGCCAACTTTGGGCGCCGAAATCTGGGGCCGCGACGGGGCAATTCGCGCGATTTGTCCCCGCAAGGCCCCCTTTCGGGCGATTTGAGCCGTTCAAAAAAAAATCCCGACAGGGGGTCGGGATTTTTACGGGGTTTCGCTGCGGGTCGTAACCGCCGTGCGACCGTTTCGGCCGCGGGCACCGCCTCTGCAATCAATGGCGGCCGGAGGCTCGCCACAACCGGCCGCACCCATCGGAGCCGCCGCGGACGGAAGGCCGGCAACGCAGAAAAACCGGCAGCACCGAAAAGCCGGAAGTGCCGAACGGCAGGCCGCAGACGACCGGCAGACGGCGCCGGATGGCGGGCCGCAACAGGATGACGGGCCGTGCCGGGCCGCGGGTTACAACAGAAAGCTGGCCGCAACAGGGAGGCGGGCCGTGCCGGACAGCAGGTCGTGGGCGGAAGGCTGGCCGCGCCGGATGGCGGGCCGCGCCGGATGGCTGGCCGCGCCGGATGGCTGGCCGCGGACGGGCTACCGGAAGTCGATGAACTCGTAGCCCTTGCAGGCCGAGGCGTCGAACGTGCGCAGGGCCGCATGCTCCGCAGCGATGCGGCTCACCCGCACCACAATCTGCTCGCCGTCGAAGTCGTAGGTCAGCGAACGGGGCTTTGCGGCAGAGGTATCCACCTCGAGCAGGATGCTCCCCACGGGCAGCGCACCCCCCTCCGCCGGCGTGAGGCGCACCACGGCGCACGAGCCCACCTCGCTGACGAGCGAGGCACGGTACTGCGCATCGAGGAAGTCGAAGGCGCGCGTCGGGTTGTCGACGATGTTGCGGCTCGACTCGTTGACCCGGTCGATGACCACCTCGCGTCGGCGGTGGTCCACCTCATAGCGGACCTTGCCGTCGCAGAAGACCTCGGCATCGCCCAGCGTCATGCTGTAGCGGTTGCCCGAGACGCTGTAGTGCCCCTCGACCGTCTGGTCGCCGCTCTCGACGGCAAACGAAACGCCGTAGTCGCCCAGCGCCCTGATGGAGGCCACCAGCCGCCGGAGCAGCTCTTCGGCCCGCTGCGAAAGCTCCGAGGAGGGCGCCGCAGCCACGCGGGTCCCGGCATCCGTCGCACGTACAGCCGCAGCGACAGTTGCAGCCTCCGCCTCGGTTGCAGCCGCAAACTCCGACGCAGACGCAGCCTCAACAGCCGTCCCGGACGCCTCGGCAAACCCGGCAAACCCGGCGCCCTCGGCGGCAGTTGCCGCCTCCGTCTCCGTTGCAGCCGCAAACTCCGACACAGCCGCGGCCTCCGACACAGCCGCGGCCGGCAGTCCGGCAGCGAAGCGAAGCTCCGTCGCAGAGCGAACCTCCGCGGCGGTCGAAGCGCCGAGGAATGCCTGCGCCGCCCGGAGCGGCTGAGCAGCGAAGAGCAGCAGCGCGCCGCAGAGCGGCCACCCCCATGTATGGATTCCGTATTTCATCATCTTCAAAGGTATTTGTCGGTTCATATTGCGCCATCCGGCGGGTTGCCCGGCCAGAATCGACGCCTCCCGGCCTCAGGTTGACCGTCCGCAATCGAAGTTCACCGGGCCTCGGGTTCCTTGCCCGCAATCGGAGCCTCGCGGGCGCATCCACGTCGGACCGCCCTTTCACCGGACCGCTTCAGCTCCGGGACCGCCCCTTCACTGTCCAACCTCTCATCGGGCCCGCCCCCTCTCACCGGAACCGCCCCGTCTCCGGGGTCGTCTTCCCCTCTCGTCCGGTCCCCCCCGTCCGGCCTCAGAAGAGGCCCAGGTCCTGCAGTTTGGCCTCGAGCGAGGGCATGTCGTGGAAGAGGATGTCGCGCGGCTTGGCCCCCTGCTGGCGGCCGACGATGCCGGCACGCTCGAGCTGCATCATGATGCGGCCCGCACGGTTGAAGCCCACCTCGTAGTTGCGCTGAATCATCGAGGTGGAGATGCTCCCGCTCGAGACGGCGTCGCGGGCAATCTCGGCAAAGAGCGAGTCGTACTTCTGGGGCGCCGACGACTCCTCGCTGCCCATGCCGCCGCCACCCTCGCCCGAGTCGGGGGCGTAGTCGGGCAGCAGGTAGGCCGACGTGTAGCCCTGCTGCTTGGAGATGTAGTCGACAATGCGCTCGACCTCCCGCGTCTCGACCAGCGCGCACTGGATGCGGGTCAGCTGGCCGTCCTTCGAGAAGAGCATGTCGCCGCGGCCGATAAGCTGGTTGGCACCCGGCTGGTCGATGATGGTGCGCGAGTCAATCATCTGCATCACGCGGAAGGCGATGCGGGCCGGGAAGTTGGCCTTGATGCCGCCCGTGATGACCTTCACGTCGGGTCGCTGCGTGGCGATGATGAGGTGGATGCCGATGGCGCGGGCCTTCTGCGCCAGACGCATCACGGGACCCTCGACCTCGCGCGCCGTCATAATCAGGTCGGCGAACTCGTCGACCACCACCACGATGTAGGGCAGGTAGCGGTGGCCGTTGTGGGGATTCAACCGCCGCGAGACGAACTTCTCGTTGTACTCCGAGATGTTGCGCGCCCCGGCCTTCTTGCAGAGCTCGAGGCGGGCGTCCATCTCCATGCAGAGCGAGTTGAGCGTATAGACCGCCTTGCGCGGGTCGGTGATGATGGCCTCCTCCTCGGACTCCATCTTGGCCAGGAAGTGCTTCTCGATTTTGGCGTAGAGCGAGAATTCGACCATCTTGGGGTCAATCATCACGAACTTGAGCTGCGCGGGGTGCTTGCGGTAGAGCAGCGAGGTGATGATGGCGTTCAGACCCACCGACTTGCCCTGACCCGTGGCGCCGGCCACGAGCAGGTGGGGCATCTTCGTGAGGTCGAAGACGTAGTTCTCGTTCTGAATCGTGCGGCCGATGACCACCGGCAGCTCGGCCTTCGACTCCTGGAAGCGCAGCGAGCGGATGGCCGAATACATCGAGACCACCTGCTTGTCGCGGTTGGGGACCTCGATGCCGATGGTGCCCTTGCCCGGGATGGGGGCGATGATGCGGATACCCAGCGCCTTGAGGCTCTGGGCGATGTCGTTTTCGAGGCCCTGGATTTTCGAAATCTTGACCCCCTGCGCCTGGACAATCTCGTAGAGCGTCACCGTCGGGCCGACCGTCGCCTTGATGCGCTGAATCGGAATGCCGAAGTTCTTGAGCGTCTCCTCGATTTTCGACTTGTTCTCGTAGATTTCCTCGTCGCTCACCTCCGTGTCGGACATGTAGTCCTCGAGCAGCGAGACGGGCGGGCGGTGGTAGTTGACCAGGTCCTTGAGCGGGTCGTAGGCGTCGGTGGCAATCTGCGCGTCGTCGACCTCGCGGGCCTTGTTGGCCTCGACCGTCACCACGATGCCCGGCTCGGCGGCAGCCGCATGCAGCGATTCGACAGGTTCGGCGGCGGCATGCAGCGGCGCGGCGGGTGCGGCGGGCGTTTCTGCTTCGTACTGCGGGGCGGCGGGCGCCTCCTCCCCGTAGTGCGGAGCGGCTGTCTCCGCCTCGTGCTGCGATGCGGCGGGGGTGAGGGCAATCTCGACGAAGGGCGACGAGGGGACAGCGGCCGGCTCCGGTGCCGCGTGCCGGGCGGAGGAGTCCTGCCGTGCGGCGCCGGCCTCCCCGGAGGCTTCCGGTGCGGACTCCGGCGCGGGCTCCCCGCCGACGGTGATTTCGGTGAAGGGGCCGTTCTGCACCACGGCGGGACGGCGCACGGGGGCGGCGGGGCGTTCGAGCTCGACCAGCCCGCTGCGGCCCATCACCAGACGCCCCTCGCGCGACGCGAGGTCGACCTCCTCAAAGGCGTCATCCGACGCGTCGGCATGCGGCGCGTGCGGCTGCTCCGCCTCCTCCTCGGCGGTGTGGCGGGCAATCTCCATCTCGACGGGCTTGCCGTCGGGGGCCAGTTCGAGGAAGGGGTTCTCCTCCGAAGCGGCCGCAGCCGTCGGACGGGGCTCCTCCGCACGGCGCTGCACGGTGAGCGTCGCCGGCTCGTCGTGCGGCACCTCGCGACCCGTCCGGCCGGGCACGTCGCGGGGGTTCTCACGCTCGGAGGTCGTTGCCGGGCGCTCCGCGGCGGCATCACGGCGCTGCGCGGCATGCTGCGCAGCCGGTGCGGCCTGAGCGGCCTGAGCGGCCGTACGCGGCGAGGAGGGCTCGGACGGGGCCGCTTCGGCCTCCTGCTCCTCCTGCTCACCCTGCTGGGCATGGCCCGAAGCCATCTTGTGGCAGACCATGTCGACAATCCGTCCCCCCTTGTCCACCATGGCGTTGCCGGCCGTATTGACCGTATTGATGAAGTTGCGGTTGATGAAGACGCCGGTCAGAATCCAGCCGCCCAGCAGCAGGATGAGGGTCCCCACCGAGCCAATCTGGGCGCCGAGCCACTCGCCGCCCCCGATGCCGAAGGCGCCGCCCCACCCCGTGCTCGAGCAGAGGCTCCACTTGTCGCCGAAGGCGAAGCCGAGGGTGAGCGACCCGAGAATCATGATGAGCGAGAGCGAGAGAATCGAGTGGTTGAACAGGATGGGGCGCTGGCGAATGATGCGCACCCCCACCAGCGTCAGCATCACGGGGATGAGCACCCCGAAGACGCCGAACGAACGGCCGACGAGCTGCTCGCCCAGCCAGGCACCCGCACGCCCGCAGAGGTTCTCTACCGTGTCGTCGTAGAGCGGGCTGTCGCTGCCGACGCCCTGCAGCACGCTCAGGTCGGCCGACCAGCAGAAGAAGGAGAAGAGGACCGACGCCGTGGCGAAAAGCCCCGTGAAAAAGAGCAGCAGGCCGAGCGTCCAGCGGGCGCTGTCGCGGTTCGAACGGGTGGTCTGCTGACGACTGCCGGAGGAGGTATTTTTGGATGCCATGGAATTTGCGCTTGATTTATCAAGCGAAGTTACGGAAATTTTGCGAAACTAAAAAATCGGAGGGTTGAATCCGTCGGAAGAATGCGGCGGAGCCGCGGCGGCTCAGCGCGTTGCACGGACGGCATCGAGCCGTACTCGAACTGGCGGCGCGCAACCGACTGAAAGCGAGTGTGCCGCGACATGGCTCAGCCGACCCGGAACTTCACTGTCCCGCCGCCCGACTTCGGCCCGGAGCTTCTCCGCCCAGCCGACCTGTTCCGGTCCGGAGCTTCACCGCCCCGCGTCGGCCCGGGCATCCGGTTCGGCCCGGTCTCCCGGTTTAGCCCCGCCGCCCGACTCGGCCCGGAACTTCACCGCCCGGCAAGCGGCTGCAACATATTCCCGGACCGCTGCAACCGGTTCTCCGCCCTGCCGCCTGGCAGACTGTCGCCGCAACGCTCCATGCCGCCCCGCCACCGCCCGGCAAGCGGCGGCAAAATATTCCCGGACCGCTGCAACCGGTTTTCCTGCCCCGCCGCAGCTTGGCGGACGGGCGCCGCAACGCTCCCTGCCGCTCCGCCGCCGCTTACCGGGCAGCGGGCGTATCGGCGTCGGCAAAGGCCTTGGCGCGGAGGCGCTCCCGGTAGGCCTCGTCGGCAAAGGTGCGGAATTCGCAGGTGGGAGGGTGGTCCGGGGCGGCCCGCAGACCGTACTGGTCGAGCAGCTGGGCCGTGCGCCGCGCCACGGCCGGCGAGGGGTCGATGATGGTCACGTCGCGCCCGGCGACAATCCGCCTGAAGACGGGCATCAGAAAGGGATAGTGCGTACAGCCGAGGACAATCTGGTCGGCACCGCGCTCCAGCATCCCGGCCATCGCCCGACGCACGCACTCCTCGGCCTCGGGCGTCGCCTCGCGGTCGGACTCCACCAGCTCGACGAAGCCCTTGCCGGGGGCGGTCACCACCTCGATGCCGCGGCCGTAGCGGGCCGCCGTACGCCGGAAGAGCTCGCCGTCGAGGCTCCGCTCGGTGGCCAGCACCCCCACCACCCCGCTGCGCGTATGCAGGCAGGCGGGTTTGACGGCCGGCTCCATGCCCACGAGCGGGATGTCGGGATAGCGCTCGCGCAGGAAGTCAATGGCTGCGGCCGTGGCCGTATTGCAGGCGACGACCACCAGCTTGCACCCCTGCGCAATGAGGTAGTCGACCGCCTGGCAGGCCAGACGGCGCACCTCCTCGCGCGGCCGCGCCCCATAGGGGCAGTTCTTGCCGTCGCCCAGATAGAGGAGCGACTCCCCGGGCAGCGCACGCCGCAGCTCGCGCCACACGGTCAGGCCTCCGAGGCCCGAATCATATACTCCGACAGGACGGTTGTCCATAGCAATCAGACGTCAGTTTGAAGATTCAACGCACCAGGCCGTCCGCCCGCAGCCGGGCCACGACGGCATCGAGCGCCGCCTCGTCGCTCAGCGCATCGCACGCCAGCGTGAGCTGTGCACGCTCGTAAAAGGGGGCGCGCAGAGCCATGTCGCGCTCCATGAAGGGGACCAGCTCCTCGTCGCTCAGGCCGCGCAGGCGGGGGCGCTTGCGGCGGCCGTAGGGGGTCAGCCGGCGGGCTATTCCCGCCGCCGAGCGCTGCAGGTAGACCGTCACGCCCGAGCCATTCATGCGCTCCATGTTGTCGTGCCACAGAGGCAGGCCGCCGCCCGTCGAGACCACGACGGGCTCCGCCGCCGCAATGAGGTGCTCGAGCACCTGCCGCTCCACCTCGCGGAAGCGCTCCTCGCCCTCGTAGTGGAAGATGTCGGCCACGGAGGCCCCCTCGGCCTCCTCGACCAGCGCGTCGGTGTCGGCAAAGCGCCACCCGAGGCGGCGCGAGAGCTTCCGCCCGACGGTGCTCTTGCCGCACCCCATGTATCCTATCAAAAAGAGAGGTTTCATCGTTGCATGTTCCATTTGCCGGCACCGGCTCTGCCTCGGCTTTTCCGGCGCCTTCCGCCGGCATCTTCTCGGGCTTGGCGTCCCGCCGACGCCCCGCCGGCATTTTCCGGCGCCCCGCAGACACCTTTCCGGCACCGTTTCGGGCTCCTTCCGCCGGCATTTTCCGGGCACCGCTCCGGCATTTCTTCCGCCGCTCCGCAGGTACCCGGCCGACGCCACCGGCGTCTTCCGCCGGCTTCATCTCGGGCTTGGCGCCCCGCAGGCTCCTTCTTCTCCGAACCTGCCGTCACGTCTTCTCCGGCACCGCCGGCACCCCGCAGAGGCCCCGAGCCGGAGCGGCCGCACGGACCTCGGCTCCGCCGCCGAAGGGCCCCGGAATCAGCTTCAGAAGAGGTTGAGCTGCTCGGGGTCAATCACCTCGTCCACATCGCCTTTGGCCCGCTCGATTTCGAAGTCGACGCCGCCTCCTCCCGTCTTGGGAAGGCCCGTGGTCGAGATTTCACCGCCGCGCGGCTCCGCCGCACGCCGCTTGCCCGTCTGGGCACCTGTCGAGGCGCCCGTCTGAGCACCCGTCTGAGCACCCGTCTGAGCACCCGACGCCCCCTTCGGGGCCGCGCCTGCGGCCGCATCCCGGGAGGCGTTTCCGGCTGCGGATGCCGCCGCCGGAGCATCCTCCGCCGCAGCCTCCGAAGAGCCGCCCCGCTCCGCACCGGCAGCTCCGGCAGCGCCGGCAGCACTCGAACCCCCGGCAGCCCCGGCTGCCTCGGAAATTCCGGCAGCTCCCTCAACACCGGCAGCATCGTCCTCCTCCAGCGGCTCCTCGCCGTCGGAGGGTTCCGGCTCGGGCGGGAGCTCCGGCTCGATGAAGCGCAGCGTCGCCACCTCGTAGGTCGTCAGACGCTTGCCCTTGGCGCGGTGGCTCTTCACGCCGACGAACTCGTCGACATCCACCAAATCGGCCGGGCGCGCCGCATGGGCCCCCTTGTAGGTGATTTCGAGCTTCGCCCCCGCCTTGTCGGTCAGGCAGACGAAGTCGGCCTGCCCCTCCTCGAGGAAGAACTGCAGGCGGTCGCTCATCTCGGCCGTGAAGCGCTTGAGATAGTAGTAGTGCTGCTCGCGGTCGTAGTAGCAGAGGCTGTAGACGCGGTCCGCCTCGAAGCGGTCGACCCGCACCGTATCGTCGGGGAAGTGCTGCGTCAGGTCGTAGCCCGTGATGTAGTACTGGTTCTTCGAGGTCCAGACGATGAGCTTGTCGTCGCCCTTGAACTCGCCCAGCAGGCGGCCGCGCCCCTCGGCGTTGAGCCGGCGCACGTCGTCGTCGTACCAGATGTTCTGGCCGCCGAGCGTCGAGGTGCCCCGCTCCTTGAGGACGATTTTGTGGATGCCGTAGCGCGAGAAGAGGTTGCCCTGGCTCTGGCGCCCCTTGATGGCCAGCGTCGAGAAGTCGAGGTCGACAATCACCTTCTTCAACCGCGGGCGCGGTTTGAAGTAGACCTTCAGCACCTCGGCCTCGCCGTTGGGGTTGACCGACATGTAGAGGATTTCGCTCCGCGGCGTCCCCTTCGTGATATCGTACTCCTTGTCGCGCGTGATGCCCTTGATGGCGCAGCGCTTCATCATGATGGGGCCGTTCTTGCCGTCGCGGTAGAGGACGTTGTAGATGGTCCGCTCGTCGTTGCGCTTGAAGACGCCGATGTAGTAGATGCCCTTGTCGAAGAAGGCCTTGTCGGAGACCTTCGTGATGACGTAGCGGCCGTCCCGCGTGAAGACAATCACGTCGTCGATGTCCGAGCAGTCGCAGACGAACTCGGCATCCTTCATCGACTTGCCGATGCCGAAGAATCCCTCGGCGCGGTCGACGTAGAGCTTGGCGTTGGTCACCGCCACGCGCGTCGCCTCAATCGAGTCGAACTCGCGCAGCTCGGTGCGGCGCTCCTTCCCCTTGCCGTACTTCTCGCGGATGTGCTCGTAGTAGGCCACGGCATACTCCGTCAGGTGGGCCAGGTGGTAGCGCGTCTCGTCGATGTCGGCCTCAATCTGGCGGATTTCGTTGTCGGCCTTCTCGGTATCGTAGCGCGAGATGCGGATGAACTTCAGCTCCGTCAGGCGCTGCACGTCCTCGAGCGTCACCTCGCGGCGCAGCTGCTTCTTGAAGGGCTCCAGCCCCTTGTCGACGGCGGCGTAGGCCTCCTCGCGGCTGCGGCACCCCTCGATGAGCTGGTAGAGCTTGTTCTCGATGAAAATCCGCTCGAGCGAGGCGGCATGCCACGCCTCGTTCAGCTCGCCGAGGCGAATCTCCAGCTCGCGGCCCAGCAGCCAGCGCGTATGCTCGGCCGAGCGGCGCAGAATCTCCGACACGCCCAGGAAGTGGGGCTTGTCCTCCCAGATGACGCAGGCGTTCGGAGCAATCGATACCTCGCAGTCGGTGAAGGCGTAGAGGGCGTCGATGGTCTTGTCCGACGACTCGTCGGGGGCCACCTGCACGATGATTTCCGCCTTCTCGGCCGTATTGTCGTCGACCTTGCGGATTTTGATTTTGCCCTTGTCGCTCGCCTTGATGATGGACTCCTTGATGGACTCGGTGGTGGTCGTGTAGGGAATCTCGGTGATGGCGAGCGTCCGTTTGTCGATTTTCGAAATGCGGGCGCGCACCTTCACCGTGCCGCCCCGCAGGCCGTCGTTGTAGCGGCTCACGTCGGCCATGCCGCCCGTCGGGAAGTCGGGATAGAGCTGGAACTCGCGCCCCTGGAGGTGGGCGATGCAGGCGTTGATGAGCTCCACGAAGTTGTGGGGCAGAATCTTCGAGGCCAGACCCACGGCGATGCCGTCGGAGCCCTGCGCCAGCAGCAGCGGGAACTTGATGGGCAGCGTGACGGGCTCCTCGTTGCGGCCGTCGTAGGAGCGCATCCACTCGGTGGTCTTGCGGTTGAAGACCACCTCGAGGGCGAATTTCGAGAGGCGCGCCTCGATGTAACGGCCCGCCGCGGCTTCGTCACCCGTGAGGATGTTGCCCCAGTTGCCCTGGCAGTCGATGAGCAGCTCCTTCTGCCCCAGCTGCACGAGCGCATCCTTGATGGAGGCGTCGCCGTGGGGGTGGTACTGCATGGTCTGGCCGACGATGTTGGCCACCTTGTTGAAGCGGCCGTCGTCGACCGCCTTCATGGCGTGGAGGATGCGTCGCTGCACGGGTTTGAGGCCATCCTCGACGTGGGGCACGGCGCGCTCCAGAATCACGTAGGAGGCGTAGTCGAGGAACCAGTTCTTGTACATGCCCGCCAGCTTGCGCACGCCGGCCTCCTCCTGCATCAGGCGGCCGAAGCGGCTCGGCCGGCCCGACTGTGCGGAGGCGGGGGCGTCGACGGGAGCCTCCTCCTCGCTGCCGGCATCGGTTTCGGGCGTCGAGGCATCCTCTTCGTTGAGCAGCTCTTCCTGCTCGCGTTTATCTTTCTCTTCAGACATAATCCGTTGCTTGGTTGACCGGCCCTGCGGCACGCACCCCGGACGGGGGCGCCGGCCGCCGGCGGCGTGTTACGTTCAGCTCAGACGCAGGTCCTCCTCGACGAGGTCCTCCTCGATGCGGAGGTTGTCGATGATGAAGCCCTGGCGTTCGTAGGTGTTCTTGCCCATGTAGAACTCCAGCAGGTCGTGAATCGGGTCGTCCTTCGTGATGCGGACCCGGTCCAGACGCATCCGCTCGCCGATGAATTCGCGGAACTCCTCGGGCGAGATTTCGCCCAGACCCTTGAATCGGGTGATTTCGGCATTGGCCCCGCAACGCGCGATGGCCCGCAGACGCTCCTCCTCCGAGTAGCAGTAGTGGGTCTCCTTCTTGTTGCGCACGCGGAAGAGCGGCGTCTGCAGCACGTAGAGGTGCCCCTCGCGGATGACCTCGGGGAAGAACTGCAGGAAGAAGGTCATCAGCAGCAGCCGGATGTGCATGCCGTCGACATCGGCATCGGTGGCGATAATCACCTTTTCGTAGCGGAGGTTCTCCATCTCCTCCTCGATGTTGAGCGCCGACTGCAACTGGTAGAACTCCTCGTTCTCGTAGACCACCTTCTTCGTCAGTCCGAAGCAGTTGAGCGGCTTTCCGCGCAGCGAGAAGACCGCCTGCGTGCGCACGTCGCGGCTCTTGGTGATGGAGCCCGAGGCGGAGTTTCCCTCCGTGATGAATATCATCGACTGCTCGGCCAGCTCGTTGCGGTCCGTGCGGTGAATCTTGCAGTCGCGCAGCTTGCGGTTGTTGAGCGAGACCTTGCGGGCCGTCTCGCGGGCCTTCTTCTGGACCCCCGAGATGGCCTTGCGCTCCTTCTCGTTCTCGACGATTTTCTTCTGGAGCACCTGCGCCGTGTCGGCATGCTTGTGCAGGTAGTCGTCCAGATGCTTGCCCAGGAAGTCCATCACGAAGTTGCGCATCGAGACGCCCGGCTCAATCTCCTTCGAGCCCAGCTTGATTTTGGTCTGCGACTCGAAGACCGGGTCGGTCACCTTGACCGAGATGGCGGCGATAATCGACGTGCGGATGTCCGACGGGTCGTAGTCCTTGTGGTAGAACTCCTTGATGGTCTTGGCGATGGCCTCGCGGAAGGCCGCCTGGTGCGTACCGCCCTGCGAGGTGTACTGTCCGTTGACGAACGAGTAGTAGCTCTCGCCGTAACCCGTGCCGTGGGTGATGGCCACCTCGATGTCGTCGCCCGAGAGGTGGATGGGCGGATAGAGCGGCTCGTCGGTCATGTTTTCGTTGAGCAGGTCGAGCAGGCCGTTCTTCGAGACGTAGCTCCGGCCGTTGAGCCGGATGGTCAGCCCGAGGTTCAGATAGGTGTAGTTCTTCACCATCTGCTCGACATACTCCATGTTGTAGGCATAGGGGCCGAAGACCTCCTCGTCGACGCGGAAGGAGATGAAGGTGCCGTTCTTCTCGTCGGTGTGCTCCTCCCAGCGCTCGCCCTGTTCGAGCCCCTTGGCGAAGGTCACCTCGTGGGCCCGGCCGTCGCGCACCGAGCGGGCCGTGAACTCGCTCGAGAGCATGTTCACCGCCTTGACGCCCACGCCGTTCAGACCCACCGTCTTCTTGAAGGCCGAGCCGCCGTACTTGCCGCCGGTGTTCATCTCCGAGACGGCCGCCGTGAGCGAGTTGAGCGGGATGCCGCGGCCGTAGTCGCGCACGGTGACCAGCTGCCCCTCGACCGTGATGTCGATTTGGCGTCCGGCGCCCATGATGAACTCGTCGACCGAGTTGTCCACCACCTCCTTGATGAGGACGTAGATGCCGTCGTCGGCCTGCGAGCCGTCGCCCAGCTTGCCGATGTACATGCCCGGGCGCAGGCGGATATGCTCGCGGGGCGTGAGGGTGACGATGGCGTCGTCGCCGTAGTTGTCCGTAGGAATATTATTCAATAAGTCAGCCATAATTCATGTTCAGTCCATAACCGGAAGCGCCGCAGGACGCCCGCGGTCCGCGGTCCGTTCGTCCTCCGGCACGAAGGGCGCACCCGCGCACGCGAGGCGGGATGCGGCTGTCGGACCCCGGCGGTCCTATTTGCGACGAATCTCCTCCAGCGCAGAGCACATCGCGTCGTGCACCTCCTGCATCAGCACGTGGGGGTCTTCGGCCGCCACGCGCTCGGCCGGAACCGGCGGCAGCACCCGAATCGTGATGCGGTTGCCCCAGTTGAAGAGGCCGTTGGGGCGAATCAGCGTGTTGGTACCCTCGGTGACCACCGGGAGAATCGCCACGCCCGCCTCCCTGGCCAGCAGGAAGGCGCCCGCCTTGAAGCGGTGAATCTCGCCGTCCTTCGAGCGGGTCCCTTCGGGGAAGATGGCTACCGAAGCCCCGCGCGAGAGCCAGAGCTTGCCTTCGCGCAGCAGCTGCTCCATCGCCTCCGTGGCGCGGCCGCGGTTGATGCAGATGTCGCCGTGCAGGAAGAGGTACTGCCCGAAGAAGGGGACCTTGTAGACCTCGCGCTTGGAGACCCAGCGGAAGTTGAGCGGCAGGTAGTAGAGCGTCGGGATGTCGATGACGGTGCGGTGGTTGATGACAATCACGTAGCGCTGATGCCGGTCGATGAGCTCCCGTCCGATGACGCGCTGCCGCCACAGGGGCGGGATGGCGAAGAAGATGCGCACCAGAATGCGCGAGAGTTCATGCACCGTGCGGCGCGCGCGGTCGAAGGGCCAGCACAGGACGAGGGCCAGGGCCGAGAGCACCATGAAGAGGGTGCAGAGGAGGACGAGGAAGATAAAGAAAATCAGGCTCAGCATAGGTTCGGGGCGTAATCAGTCATCGTAATTCATCCTGCAAATTTAGGAATTATTCCCGGGATTCCCGAGGGCGTGCCGCCGATTTTTTTCGAAAAACGCGGCCGAAGTGCGCTGTGCGCTCCGGCGCGGGAAGCGCGGCCGGCCGGCAGAGCCTCCGGACGGGACGCTGCGGACGGCCGCAGCACCGGAACCGCCTCATGCAGAAGCCGCTCCGCAGCGCGGCGGCATCCTGCAATACCGGGACTCGGCGCGGCAGGAGTACCGCGTTCCGAGTCGGCGACCACCGCGGCTGTTTCCGGCATGACGGCTGGATTCTCCAGATGATTTGTCTCGGCACCATGGATTGCGCTCAAAACAAACTACAAAGACACTGTTCGTCTATACATCAGTCGTAAAGAGCTGAAAAACCTTCTCTTGAAAATATTACAAATCGTTTTGCTTTAACAGTTTATCCAATTTAAACAAAAAGGATTGGATAAACATCCAATCCAAACTTAAGTAAGACAATCATATCAACACATTAATACATGCGGCTCATCTAAATATATCTAATAATGTTTTCTCGAATTTTCCCGTAGACGAAAAATTATAGGATGGATATATGGCTAATCCCGTAAAATTAGATGTAATCTCTTTTCCCCTAATATTACCAATATTTATTGTTATAGAAACACGTCCATCATTCGTGTCTATCACATGAACATTAAGCGAACATTGCACTGATACCGGCTTGGCATTCTTTTCATACGGCATGACAAACCAAGCCTGGGGATTTTCAATTACACCCCTTTTATCTTCCATTGTAAGGCATGTCTTCCAAAAAACGACATCATTCGCAGCCACAATGCCGCTTGATTTATCGATTGTCGAAATTGCAATATTGTTTGACGCAAAAAAATTTATTACTTTATTCCAAACATCCTCGTATGACGATGTAGTTTCAATAGTATTTTCGACTTTGTATTGCCCCCTCAGCGGATACATTTTTGGCATACATGACACCATGGATAACAAGACCGAGACAAACAGTAGGAGAAAAAAGATTTCTTTTTCATAACGCTGTATTATTTTAATCGTTAAACATTATAGTCTATGCCAAAGATGGCATACGCTTAACCATAAAAAAGAAACGCAGGTCATGCTTATTGCAACGAGGCACGACCAAGCGCCTGCAAAAACATAGGCACAACCCACGCCATACAGCGAGGGCATTCATTGTGCCTATTGGTGTTTTTGCGATTAAAAATTGGTCGTTTTCGTTGCAAAACCAATAGCCTAAATGCCATCAAAAAAGCGTATCGATATTCTCGATACACTAAAAATAAAGTTTGAATCTTAAGCAAATAAAATACTTTTATTATTTCGAAACTTTTACCACTCAATACATACCACCGTTATCCGTGCTTGCAATTGATTTCAATAGTCAGATTCTTTTTACCTCTACTACGAATGCTAAATCCCCTCTCCTTTAACTACACATTCTCATACCACAAGCACCTCGCTACCTCTTAAAAGAGGCTCTATTTCTTTTTAATAAATATATGTATCAAAAAATTATGCGAAAATTTAGTACTTTGTATTGCATAATACAACGAAATTTATTTATATTTGCATTGTCAAATAACAAGCAACGCAAACAATAATAAAACACAATAAAGCCATGAAGAAACTGGTTCTTCTCTCACTTGCACTGATGCTCTCCCTCACGGAGCTCTTCGCGGCCCGCATGCTCCCGACCCGCGGCCGCGTGGTCGACGAACAGGGCAATGCCGTGGCATACGCCACCGTCGTGCTGCTGCGCGACGAAAAGCAGGTGGCGGGGATGGCCTCCGACGAGGAGGGTCGCTTCGAACTGCGCGTCCCGGCGGGCAAGTACCACCTCCGCATCCAGTATGTCGGCTACGAACCCATCGACCGCGACGTGCAGCTCGCCGCCGACGGCGAACTGGGCAACCTGACGCTCCGCACCGCGGCGACCCAAATCGAAGGGGTGACCGTCAAGGCGCAGCTCATCCGCCGCGAAGCCGACCGCTTCGTGGTCGACGTGGCCAACACCCCCTCGGCCATCGGGCGCGACGGCGTCGAGCTGCTCGAACAGGCGCCGGGCGTCTGGGTGAGCGACGACAAGATATCCATCAACGGCAAGAGCGGCTCGAAGGTCTTCATCAACGACCGCGAGCTGCGCATGGAGCCCGAGCAGCTGCTCACCTACCTGCGCTCGCTGCGGGCCGAGGAGATTCAGAAAATCGAGGTGGTGCCCGTCACCGGGGCCGACTACGATGCCGACTCGTCGGGCGGCGTCATCAAAATCACGCTCCGCAAGCGGCGCGAGAACGGCCTGAACGGCTCGGTCTCGATACGCACGACGCAGGGCAAGATGGGCAGTTCGTACATGCCGGCAGCCAACATCAGCATCCACAGCGGGCGCTTCGACATCAACGCTTCGGCCTGGGCGTCGTTCGGACCCTCGGAGGCCCGCTCGACCGAAAAGACCGACTACCCTGCCAGCGGCAAGCGGCTCAATGCCGAATCGACCATGAAGAACGACGACACGTCGGGAGGCGGCCGGCTCGGGGCCATCTACGAAATCAACGACCGCCACAGCGTGGGCGCCGAGTTCTCCTACCTCCGCATGACGGAGAGCGGCACGACGCAGACCCACTCGATGATGGGCAACGGCACCACCTCCGAGACCGACAGCCGGTTCCGTCCGACAAGCACCACGAACGGCTACGAGGGGACCTTCAACTACATCTGGAAAATCGACACGCTGGGGTCGCAGTTCAAGGTGCTGGGCGACTACGCCCGCCGCGAAGCCTCGTCGCACAACGACAACTTCAGCCACATACAGCCCGAAGGACTGCCCTCCGTCGACTCGACCTACCGCGACCACACGGACAACTCGTTCGAGGTTGCCGCGCTGACGCTGGCCCTCGACAAGAAGTTCTCGCCGAAATGGAGCCTCCAGACCGGCGCCAAGTATACGCGCAACCACACCTACAACAACTCCCTCTACCAGTACCTCAAGGAGGAGGAGTGGGTGCGCAACGACGACCAGAGTCTCCGCGTCGACTACACCGAACACATCGCGGCCGCCTACGGCGTCGTGACGGCCAAGCTCGGCCGCTGGGGCGTCACGGCGGGGCTGCGCGGCGAGTACACCCGCACCGACGGGCGGCGCAACGGCGTCGAGCAGAACTACTTCAGCCTCTTCCCCAACGCCAACGTCTCCTACTCGCTGAGCCGCGACGGAGCCTACTCGCTGGTGGCGCAGTATGCGCGGACCATCCGCCGCCCGAGCTTCTGGACGCTCATGCCCAACCGCTCGCAGATTTCGGACTACACCTACCAGACGGGCAACCCCGACCTGCTCCCCAGCTACACGAGCGACGTGAGCCTCACGGCGGTGCTCGCCCACAAGTACACGCTGACGGCCGGCATCAGCATCGTCGACGACGAAATCAACCAGGACATGGTTCCCGACGCCGAGAATCCCGACGTGCTGGGCATCCTCTGGCTCAACTACGACCGCACGTCGAGCTACTACCTGGCCGCAAGCCTTCCGTTCCAGCTCACCAAGTGGTGGACGCTCAACCTCAACGCCAACTACGTCTACCACGGCATGCGCCTCTCGAGCCACGGCTCAATCCAGTACCACCACTACCTCTTCGCCAACGCGCAGACCACCTTCACGCTGCCGGGCAAGGTCTACCTCGACCTCTCGTACCGCTTCAGCAACCGAGTCTACCTGGGTTCGTGCTGGGTCGACGCGATGCACTTCCTCAACGCCAGCATCAAGAAGAGCTTCTTCGGCGACCGTCTGACCTGCACCTTCTCGGCCTACAACCTGCTGAACCGGGCACAGACGCTCGGCGCACGCGGCGACGACTTCGTACGCCACCAGCAGGTTCGCCAGAATTGGAGCTCCATCCGGTTCCAGGTGGGCGTAACCTACAACTTCAAGGCGGGCAAGGCCTTCCAGAAGAAGAGCGTCGAGGCAGGAGCCGCCGAGGACCGAAGCCGCCTCTGAGCGGGCGATGAGCGGGCGTAAGCGGCACCTCTTCCGGCCCGGACCTTTCACCAGCCCGGACCCACACACGGAACCGCCTCCCGGACCGGACCCTCCATCGGCCCGGCCCCGCCCGCGGCCCCGGGGCACCTCCCTCCCCCGCCCCGGGCCGCCCGACCGGCCGACGAAAAAAAGCGACGAAAGGCCCCCTGCACCATTGGGCAATTTGCCGTTTTTTTCGTATGTTTGCACCACACAACCCCCTGTTTTCAACCATGCGCACCCTGCTGACCACCATCCTCCTGAGCCTGATGCTCCCGCTCCTTGCGGCCACACCCGCACGGGCGGCCGGCTACCGCGTGGAGGAGATTCCCAACGTCCAGCTGACGGACCGCAACCGCTACGTCTCGAATCCCGACCGGATTCTCTCCGAGGCAGCCGTCGCCCGCATCGACTCGCTCTGCGGCTCGCTGCGCCGGCAGGGCATCGCCCAGGTGGCGGTGGTGGCCGTCGACGAGATTGCCGGCGACGATCTCTTCACCTTCGCCATCGACCTCTTCCGCCGCTGGGGCGTGGGGCGCGCCGGCGACGACAACGGCGTGGGCATCCTGCTGGTCCGCGACCGGCGCGAAATCCGCTTCGTGACGGGATACGGCGTCGAGGGGGTTCTGACCGACGCCCTCTGCAAGCGGATTCAGACGCAGCTGATGCTGCCCCGCTTCCGCACGGGGGACTACAGCGGCGGCATGGTGGCCGGTGTCGAGGCCGTGGCGGGCGCCCTGACGGGCAGCGGCATCGCATTCGGGGAGGAGGAGCCGGACGACGGGCCGCTGCCGGTGCTCTACATCTTCGGCGCGGTCATCCTCTTCTTCCTCGCCACCTCGCTGCTGGCGCTCCACCGCCGGCGGCAGGAGAAGCGCTGCCCGCGCTGCCACAAGCATACGCTCGTCCGTGAGGAGCGGCGCGTGTTGGGGCTCACCCCCCAGCACCGCATCGTCGAGTACACCTTCGTCTGCACGCACTGCGGCCATGTGGTGCGGCACCAGGAGCGCGAATGGCGCGACAACGGCTTCGGAGGGCGCGGCGGAGGGCCCATCATCGGCGGCTTCGGCGGGCTGGGCGGCTTCGGCGGCGGAGGGGGCTCCATGGGCGGAGGCTTCGGCGGAGGCAGCTTCGGAGGCGGCGGCGCCGGATCGCGCTGGTAGCCCCGAGGATGCCCAAAGGAGCGGAAAAAGAAGCACGCAAGAAGTGCAGAAAGGGACGCGCAATGCAGCGCCCCCGGCCGGCGAGCAAGGGCGGCAAAACGAAGCCCGGCGGAACAGCGCCGCGGCGAACCGCAGCCCGGGACCGCCCCGGCAGAACACAGGCGCAGCCCCCCGGCAGAACACAGGCGCAGCCCCCCCCGGCCGGCACCTTCCCCCCCCCACCGGGCAAGGCGCCGCGGAGAGCAAGGACGAGGCAAGCCGCTGAGAGCGGGCCGAGGCAGCAGAAAAGGCAACGGAAAAGGCAACGGAAAAGGCAACAGCAACCTACTGAGACAACAGAATAAACCAATCAAGAGAGCGAACAATGAAAAAGTGGATTTGGATTGTACTGGCCATCCTCGTCATCGGAGGATTCTTCTTCTACTCGAGCTACAACCGGCTGGTGAGCCGTGAAGAGGCGGTCAACGGCGCCTGGGCCAACGTCGAGACGCAGTATCAGCGCCGTTCGGACCTCATTCCCAATCTGGTGAACACGGTCAAGGGCTACGCCGAGCACGAGCGCACGACGCTCGAGGAGGTGACCGACGCCCGCACGCGCGCAACCTCCATCAACCTCTCGGTCGACGAGATGACGCCCGAGCAGCTGGAGCGCTACCAGGCGGCGCAGGCCGAGGTGCGCACGGCGCTGGGACGGCTGCTGGCCGTGGCCGAGAACTACCCCGACCTGAAGGCCAACGAGAACTTCCGGGAGCTTCAGGCGCAGCTCGAGGGGACCGAGAACCGCATCGCCGTGGCGCGGCGCGACTTCAACGAGACGGCCCGCGGCTACAACGTCGCCGTGCGCCGCTTCCCGACCAACATCGTGGCCTCGCTCTGCGGCTTCGAGAAGAAGCCCTACTTCGAGGCGGCCGAAGGGAGCGACGTAGCCCCCAAGGTGGAGTTCTGACCCACGCGGGAGGGGTCGCTCCGAAGGGCGGAGCGCAAGCACGCGAAAGGAGTCGCCCCGGAGGGCGGAGTGCAAACACGAGAAAGGGGTCGCCCCGGAGGGCGGAGTGCAAGCACGCGAAAGGAGTCGCCCCGGAGGGCGGAGCGCAAGCACGCGAAAGGAGTCGCCCCGGAGGGCGGAGTGCAGAAAAGAGGGACGGAGCCGTGAGCTCCGTCCCTTTTCTATTTGCGGCATTGTGCCCGGAGGGTTCCGGAAGGGGAATTCAGCACCCGCCGGCGCGTACCGTCTGCCGGACGGCGAAAGGCGTTCTAAGTCGGGAGGCAGAAAGCGCAAGGCGCGAGGAAAGAGGCGAGACTAAAAACAGGGCAGCAGACAGAAAGGCGGGCAGACAGGGGGCAGGCAACCGGTTATCGCTCCGCTGCGGATTTATCCCCGGCGTCACACACCACGCGGCCGGTCGGCGCGACGCCCCGGTCGAACTCGACCACCAGCGCCGTGAGCGGTGCCACGCGGCTCCGCTCCGAGAGCGTGACCCGCTCGCCCGTCACCACGTTGCGCCCCTCACGGAGCGGCGCGGCGATTTCGGCATAGTGCGACCAGGGAATGCGCACGCGGCGCCGCGAGTTGTTGACAAAGACAAAGACGCAGGCGTTGCGGTCGTAGCGGAAAAAGGCGTAGCACTCATCCTCGGGTGCAAAGTGCATCGTCCGCCCCGTGTGGAGGACGCGGCACTGCCGGCGCCAGGTGAAGAGCCGCTGCACGTAGGCGCAGAGGTCACCCGCCTCGCCCAGCCGTCCCGACTCCTCGAAGCAGTTGTGCGCATCGCCCGCCCAGCCGCCCGGGAAGTCACGGCGCAGAGCGCCGTGGCCCTGCGCCGCATCGGTCGTGCGCAGCCCCAGCTCGTCCCCGGCGAAGATTTGGGGGATGCCCCGCAGGGTGGCCAGCAGCGCAAAGGCGATTTTCATCCGCCGCCAGCTGCCACCGACGACGTCGGCCAGCCGCTCCGTGTCGTGGTTGCCGAAGAAGGTGACCAGATTCGACGGATTGTGGTAGACGAAGTCGTCCGCGAGGCAGTCGTAGAGGCGCATCATCCCGCCGCCCCGACGTCCGGGCCGCAGCGCCGAGCAGAGCGCCTCCTGCAGCGGGAAGTCCATCAGGGCGGGCAGGTGCGAATCGAAGCCGTCGCGGTTCGTCTGGCCGCTCTGCCAGTAGGCCAGACGCGGGATGTCGGTCGTCCAGCACTCGCCGACGATGTTGAGCCACGGATATTCGCGCCGCACCGAGGCGCACCAGGCGCTCATCGGCCCCTTCTCGTTGTAGGGGTAGGTGTCCACGCGCAGGCCGTCGATGCCGGCCCGCTCAATCCACCAGACGGCCCACTGCCGGAAGTAGTTCAGCACGAACGGGTTGTCGAGATTCATGTCGGGCATCGAGCGGTCGAACCAGCCGCTCTGCAACACCTCCAGGTCGTAGCGCGAGGCGTTGGGGTCCATGTGGGTCGAGAAGAGGTTGTTGGTGGGCGTATAGCTCCGGTGGCGGTGGACCCAGTCGTCGAACGGAGGCTCCTCCATCCACCAGTGGGCGCTGCCGCAGTGGTTCGTCACCACATCCATCACCACCTTCAGCCCCCGGCGGTGGCACTCCCCGACAAAGGTGAAGTAGGCCTCGTTGCCACCCATGCGGGGGTCGACCCGGTAGTAGTCGGCCGTGGCATAGCCGTGGTACGACTGGTGCGGCTCGTTGTCGAGCAGCACGGGGGTGCACCAGACGGCCGTGGCGCCGAGCCGGGCGATGTAGTCCAGATGCCGCGTAAGGCCGGGCAGGTCGCCTCCGTGGCGGCCGAAGGGGTCGCGGCGGTCGCAGCGCTCGGCCGTCGAGGGGTCGTTGTCCGTCGAGGGGTCGCCGTCGGCGAAGCGGTCGGGCATCACCAGGTAGAGGACGTCGGCCGTCGAGAAGCTCGCGCGCTGCGGACGCTGCGGACGGGCCGCCAGCTCGTAATCGACCCCGAAGTGCTCGCCGCCGCGGGTGAAGCGGAGGCGGATGCGGCCGGGGCGGGCCGTCGGCGCTATGACCACGTCGACGAAGAGGTAATTGGGGCTCGTGCCGGGATGGAGCGCCGTGACGCGGACCCCCTCGCAGCCATCAACCGCGACCTGCCACGAGGCAATCCCCCGCCCCTTGACCAGCAGCTGGAGCGGCGTTTGCATGCCGACCCACCACGACGGCGGCTCGATGCGCTCGATGCGGCTCCCGCCCTCCCCGGCCCCGGCACCGAGGGGACACGCTCCGCCGGCAGCCGGGCGGGGGTTGCACGCATCGTCGGCAGCCGGGCGGTCGTCGGCGGAAGGCACGGCGGCGGCCCCGTCGGCAGTCCCGTCGGCAGTTCCGTAGGCGGGGCGCCCGTCTCGAATTGCGGGTTTGCCGGCGGCAACTCCGACAGAGGCAGACCCATCGGCGGCCGTTCCGGCGGAGGGTTGGTCGGCAACCCCGGCGCAGGAGGCCTTCCCCGACGGGGCATCGCACCCGGAAGCGGTACGGAGCATGGGTTCGGATTCGGTGGTCATGGGCAGGAAAGCGGAAAAAAGGTTGACATCGGCTCCTCCGGCGGCGCTATTCGCGGGAGCGGGTCAGAATCCGGTAGCTCCACGGAGCCATATCCTCCTCGACATGCTCCGCAAGCAGCAACGGCAGGCCCGTCATCGCGTCGATGTAGCGCCCGGCGTAGATGCCCGTGCGGTAGTCGGCATGGATGGCGTAGGGCGAGAGGTTCATCACCGCCACGACGCGGTCGTCGCCCGCTTCGCGCACGAAGGTCATCAGGCAATCCTCGGCGTTGTTGCGGATTTCGACCATCCCGCCGCCGCGGCCGCCCGAGGCGAGGGCCGGGTGGTTGTGGCGCAGTGCGGTGAGCCGGCGGTAGAACTCCGTGAAGGCGTTGGGAGCGGCATCGGGCAGGGGGTCGCGGTCGAAGAAGGCGAAGCTGTGGTCGTAGCCCACCTCCTGTCCCGTATAGACGAGGGGCAGGCCGCGCGGCACGACGAAGGTGAAGGCCGCCATGATTTCACGGGCGGCCCCCATGCGGGTGAACTCCGAGCCGCTCCACGAATTCTCGTCGTGGTTCGAGGTGAAGGTGAGCCGCATGGCCGACTCGGGGTAGCGGCCGCGGTCGGCGTAGATGTAGTCGCGCAGCGCCGTGACCCGCACCCGACCCTGCGCCACGTCGTTCATCAGGTGGTGCATCTGCCAGGCGTAGCAGGCATCGAAGGTGCCGTGCTCGAAGAGGTTCGTCTCCTCGGCCTCGGCCAGCATGAAGAGGTCGGGCTTCATAAGGCGCAGGCGGCGGACCGTCTCATGCCAGAACTCCACCGGCACGAGCATCGCCATGTCGCAGCGGAAGCCGTCGACGCCGTGCTCGCGGAGCCAGAACTCCATCGCCTCGGCCTCACCCTCCCAGACGGCGCGGTTGGCGTAGTTGAGCTTCGCCGTGTCGGTCCAGTCCCACGGCACGGCGGGTGCGCCCGAGGCGTCGCGTTCGTACCAGTCGGCGGGCTTTTCGACAATCCAGCGGGCGTCGCGCGCCGTATGGTTGGCCACCCAGTCCAGCAGCACCTTCATGCCCAGGCGGTGCGCCTCGGCCACGAAGGCGTCGAAATCGGCCATCGTCCCCATCTCGGGGTTGATGGCGCAGTAGTCGCGAATCGAATAGTAGGAGCCCAGCGAGCCCTTGCGCCCCTCGACGCCGATGGGATAGACGGGCATGAGCCATACGGCATCGATGCCCATGTCGCGCAGCATCGGCAGCCGCGCGGCTGCGGCCCGAAGCGACCCTTCGGGGGTGAGCTGGCGGACGTTCATTTCGTAGATGACGGCCTGATAGCTCCATTCGGGATGATTCATCGCATCCATTGTCTCTTATTACCTTTCAAATCAAACTGTTCACATTTTGCTCCGCCTCCAGCGCTCCCGGGACCGGGACGGACCGGGACGGACCGGGTCCGTGCTGGACCGACTGGACGGACCGGCACAGACCGGTACGGACCGGCGGCAAACCGGACTGGGGCAAACCGGGCCGGCGGCGGAAGCTCCGCCTCCCTGCCGCACCCGCGTCGCGCCGCGCCGTTCACTGCATCGCTCGCCGACGTTGCGGTCCAGAGCGAAGTCCGCCGGAGGAATGCCCCGCCGAACGAATCGGGGAGGGCGTCGGGAGGGATTGGCACGGCCGGAAGCCGGCATCCAGAGCGTCCGGCGACGCTTCGGAGGACCAAAAATACACTTTTTCCGGCAATTTTGATACGGCTGAACGCCGAATCCCGCAAAAGAGCGCGCGGCACCGGCCCTGAGCGTCCCCAGAGGGAGCTCCGCCGCCGCAACACCTCAACTCCGGCGCCGCATCCCGCACCCTGCCCCGACGGACGCTCAATCGGTCCAACTGCGGCACAAATAGCAAATTGCACCGCTGGATTTTTCGGAAAACTTTACTACCTTTGCGGGGCGTATACAATTATCCTGAAACAGATGAGATTTTTCCGTTTTCTCCTGCTCTCCGTCGCTTGCTTCGCGGCGCTTGCCTTCACGTCGTGTGCAACGCAAAGAGCCGCCAAAAAGACCTGGTACCTCCAGGATGCCACCCCATACACTCCGGAACAGACAGCCCTCAAGGGTCAAATCCGCATCCAGCCGCTCGACCGACTCACCGTCGTGGTCAACAGCAAGGACCCCGAACTGGCCGCCCCCTTCAATACGGCTTCGGGCTACAACGCGCTGTCATCTACCGGAACAAGTTCTTCGAGCAACGCCTCCTCGCTGCAGGTCCGCACGGTGGACGAGCACGGCATGTTCGACATGCCCATCATCGGGAAAATCGACTGCCGCGACATGACCCGCAGCGAACTGGCCAAGGCCATCGCCGACAGGATTGTCGAGGGCGGGTATCTGAACGACCCGACGGTGAACGTGGAGTTCGCCGACATGAAGTTCTCGGTCATCGGCGAGGTGGCCAGTCCGGGCGAGTACGAAATCAAGAACGACCGCGTCTCGATTTTCGACGCGCTGGCGATGGCCGGCGACCTGACGGTCTACGGCATGCGCGACGAGGTGGCCGTCATCCGCGAGACGAACGGCGTGCGCACCATCGAGTACCTCGACCTGCGCTCGAAGGATATCTTCGACTCGCCGGTCTTCTACCTTCAGCAGAACGACGTAATCTACGTCAAGCCCAACAAGAAGAAGGCCCGCTCGGGTCAAATCAGCCAGGACCGCTCGTTCTACATCTCGCTGGTGAGCACCGCCATCTCGATTGCGACGCTCGTCGTAACCCTTTCCAGAAAATAATCCGCGACCATGATTGAACAGACACCCAATACGCAACACGCACCCCAGAACGAGACCTCCGAAGCGGGGATGTTCTCGCTGCACGACCTCATCCAGATGATACTGGCCAACTGGTACTGGTTCGCCATATCGGTCATCGTCTGCCTGGGTGCAGGCTACCTCTATCTGGCCCGCACGCCGAAGGTCTACAGCCGCAAGGCCACCATCCTGGTCAAGGACGACCGCAAGGGGGCCAACATGGATATTTCGGCCTTCAGCGACATCTCGGGCTTCCAGAGCCGCAACAGCGTCGACAACGAAATTTACATCCTCCAGTCGCGCCGGCTGATGCAGGAGGTGGTCCGCACGCTCCGTCTGACGACCGGCTACTCGAAGCGCAGCGGACTCCGCACGCAGGACCTCTATGGACGGTCGCCCATCGAGGCCGACTTCGTGGACGAGGGCGAGAACCAGTCCTTCTCGTTCCGGGCCCGTCCGCTGGCCGGCGGCGAGCAGGTCGAACTCACCGACTTCGACGACGGCTACATCTCCGACGAGGAGCGCGGCCGCGTCGTAACGGCCGCCTACGGCGATACGGTCTCCACCCCGCTGGGGCGGATGATTATCCGCAAGACGCTCTACCTCTCGCCCGCCGACGAGGGAACGGCCATCCAGGTTGCGAAAAGCTCGCTCGAGGCGGCCACGTCGGCCTACCGGGCCGCCGTCAAGTGCGCCGTGGAGGACAAGCAGACCTCGGTGGTCGGCATCGCGATGAACGACGCGGTGCCCAAGCGGGCCGAGGATGTCATCAACACCCTCATCACGGTCTACAACAACGACGCCATCGCCGACAAGCGGCGCATCTCCGAAGAGACGGCCGACTTCATCCACTCGCGCCTCGAAATCATCGGCAGCGAGCTGAACGACGTGGACCGCGACATCGAGAACTTCAAGAGGGACAACCGCATGGTGGACCTCGCGAGCGAGGCGACGCGCAACGTCGAGGAGAGCTCGCAGTTCAAGGCCGAGGGGCTCTCACTCGAGAACCAAATCAACGTGGCGGAGTTCATCCGCTCCTACCTGCTCGACAGGGAGCATGCCGGCGACCTGATTCCCGCCATGGCCGCCATCGCCAACTCGGGCATCACCGAGCAGATTTCGGCCTACAACGAGGGGATTCTCCGCCGCGAGAAGCTCAGCGAGAACAGCTCGGCCAACAACCCCGTGATGCAGGAGCTGGACAACAATCTGGCGGCCGTACGCCGCTCCATCATCGCCTCGCTCGACTCGCACATCCGCGCGCTCGAAATCCAGCGCAACGCCCTGCGCTCGGAGGAGGAGCAGGCCAACCGCCGCATCTCGACGGTCCCCTCGCAGGAGAAGGAGATGCTCGGCATCGCCCGCCAGCAGAAAATCAAGGAGGAGCTCTACCTCTACCTGCTCAACAAGCAGGAGGAGACGCAGCTCAACCTGGCCGTGGCGGAGAGCAACGCCCGCGTCATCGACCTGGCATACGGCTCGGGAGCCCCCATCGCCCCCAAATCGTCGATGATTCTCGGCATTGCGCTCATCGTCGGACTGGCCATTCCCTTCGGCCTGCTCTTCCTGCTGAGCATGCTCGACACGACCATCCGCGGCCGCAGGGACATCGAGGAGAATCTGAGCGCCCCCTTCCTGGGTGATGTTCCCCTCTACGAGGGTGAGACCACGAAGGGCATCGTCGCCGTGCGCGAGGCGGGCCGCGACGCCCTCTCGGAGGCCTTCCGCATGCTGCGCTCGAACATGAACTTCATGAACGTGTCGAGCCAGAGCCGCCTGCAGTGCGTCCTCTTCACCTCGTCGAACCCCCACGCCGGCAAGACCTTCGTGGCCGTCAACCTCGCCGTCACGCTGGCCATGGCCGGGAAAAAGGTGGTGCTGCTCGACCTCGACCTGCGCCGCCACGCCCTCTCGAGCGAATTCGGCCACGGCAAGGATTCGCGAGGCATCACCGCCTACCTTTCGGGCTCCATCACCGACGCAGGCCAGATAATCTCCCGCTCCGGCATTCACGACAATCTGGATGTCGTCTATGCCGGCATCCAGCCGCCCAACCCGGCCGAGATGCTGCTTTCGGACCGGCTCGATACGCTCATAGCCGAGCTCCGCACGCGCTACGACTACATCTTCATCGACTCGACGCCGGCCATGTCGGTAGCCGACGCCATCAGCACCGACCGTCTGTGCGACCTCTGCATCTACATCATCCGCGAGGGGGTTCTGGACCGCCGCCAGCTGCCCGACATCGAACGGCTCTACCGCGAAAAGAAGCTCCGCAACATGTGCATCGTCCTCAACGGCGCCCGCAGCCGCCGCCACGGATACGGATACGGATACGGGTACGGTTATGGATACGGGTACGGATATGGCTACACCTACGGGTACGGCTACGGCGACGACTACCAGGAGACGAGCTACCGCAAGCGGATTCTGAACTTCCTGCGCCGGCTTCTGACGCGCAGCGGGGAGGAGCAGAGCCACCGCCACCATCACCACCGCAAGCACGACAGGGCGTAAGTAACCCGCCGACACACAAAGACCTCAAGCCATGGCCATACACGATGCAGTCATCGCCGTCGATTTCGACGGCACGGTCGTCACCCACGAGTACCCCCACGTGGGCGAGGATGCCGGCGCCGTGCCCGTGCTCCGCGAGCTGACCGACAACGGATGCCGGCTCATCCTCTGCACGATGCGCAGCGGCCGGCTGCTCGACAAGGCGCTTGCCTGGTTTGCCGAGCGGGATATTCCGCTCTACGCCGTCAACGAGAATCCCGAGCAGCACCGCTGGACGCAGTCGCCCAAAATCCATGCGGACCTCTACATCGACGACAGCGCGCTGGGGTGCCCCATCCGCTTCATCGACGGGGTGAAGCGCCCCGTGGCCGACTGGGTAAAAATCCGCGAGGAGCTGGTCCGCGCGGGCTATCTCGACTGACCGCCGCACGCACGCCCATTCTCCGCACGCCCGACATCCGTACGCCCGACACCTGCGAGCCTGTCCTCCGCACGCCCGGCACCCGCATGCCCGACGCCCCCATCACCCTCCCCCATCACCCTCCCCCTTGGCAAGGAGCTCCGGGAACCGACACAAAACAAAGAGTCCATCCACCGACTGGTGGATGGACTCTTTCTTCCGATGTGCGGCAGAGCGCCGCTGTATGTGCCGTTGTTTCCGGCCATTGTTGCCGGTCGCTGCATCAGCCGTTTCCGGTCCCTGCAGCCGACCCTTATCTCCGGCCGCCGTACCCGGCTGTCAACTCCGGTCCCTGCTTCCGGCGGCTGTTCCGGCCGCAGCATCAGCCGCTCCGGTCCCTGCTTCCGGCCGTTATCTCCGTACACAGTTCCCGGCCGCCAACCTCCGCCGCCGCTGCCGGCCGTTATTTCCAAAGGTTGCGCGGATACTTGCCCTCGGCAATCATCCGTTCGATGCTGGCCATCAGCGCCGGCTTGTCCTCCTTGTAGGTCACGCCGTGCCACTGCGCCGTGCTGCGCAGCACCCGCAGCGAAGCCGTCCCCTCGCCGATGAGCTTGTTGACCATCGTCGGGATGTAGAACTCGGCCTTGAGGTTCTCGCGGTTGGCCGCAAACCACTCCTTGAAGTAGGCGGCCGAGTAGTCGAAGTAGTCGGGCGTGAAGCCGAAGAGGTTCATCGAGACGGGGGTATCCTCGGCCAGCGGTTCGTCGGCCCCGCCGTCGTGGAAGAGGATGCGGCCGTCGGCCACGCGCTCAATCTGCGTCCGCTCGACCATCGCCGTCAGGTTGCCTTCGCCGTCGACCGAGCAGATGCCGCGCGAGACGGTGCCGTTCTCCGAGAGGGTGCGGTTCAGGTCGTAGGCCACCATGCAGTAGCGGTTGCGGCTGCCGTCGAGCTGTGCGAGGTAGTCGCCGATGGTCCGGTAGGCCTCCGCGCCGTAGAAGTCGTCGGCATTGATGACCGCAAAGGGCTCGTGGATGGCCTTGGCCGCCATCATCACGGCGTGGTTCGTGCCCCACGGCTTGACGCGGCCCTCGGGCACCGTCAGCCCCTCGGGCAGGTAGTCGAGCTCCTGGAAGACATACTCGACGGCGATGCGGCCGCCGAACCGCTCGGCGGAGAAGACCTCCTGGAACTCCTTGGCAAACGAGTGCCGAATGACGAATACGACCTTGCCGAATCCGGCGCGGATGGCGTCGTAGACCGAATAGTCGATAATGGCCTCCCGGTTGGGGCCGACCCCGTCCATCTGCTTGAGCGAGCCGTAGCGCGAGCCCATGCCGGCAGCGAGGACCAATAAAGTAGGTTTCACCATAATATCATCGAATTTGAATCGTTATCCTATGGACACCGCAAAGGTAATAAAAATAAGCGAACCTTTGCTTCCCGGTCCGCATCGGGGCGTCGAAAAGCCGCCAGGTGTCAAACGGTTGGCCCGCCACCGCCCGGAATACGGCTCCGCGCGGCAGGCGCGACAAGAGCGGCGGCGCGGCAGAGGCAAGAGCGGCGGCGCGGCAGGGGCAAGGCTGACCCGCGCGGCAGAGGCAGGAACGACGGCCCGCCCGAAAGGCAATGTCGCGCCGGACATGCGGTCCTCCCGGAACGCGGCTCGGCGCTGCGGAAACGGCAGAGGCGGCGGCGCGGCAGAGGCAGCCGTCGCAGGACCGACCCGCGCGGCAGAGGCAGGGGCGGCGAAGGCGACCGCTGCGAACTCAAGGCGCGAATTGAGCCGCAGGCGCAGGGTTTTCGCGTAAAATTCGTATCTTTGTCGGGATTATCACTCCGCAGAAGATGGACATTCAGAAAAAAATAGGTTCCTGGTGGCGGAACTTCTTCCGCAAGCGGCGCTTCAGCATGCTCAACGCCACCGACAACAGCGAGGAGTGGCACCTGCACCTCTCGCCGGCAAGCATCTTCGCCGCACTGGTGGCCTTCGTGCTGCTGCTCTTCATCCTGATTCTCTCGCTGGTGGCCTACTCCCCCGTGCTGGAGTTCCTGCCCGGCTACCGGACCGAGGCCGACCGCTCGCGCGAAAGCCTCGTGCAGAACATCATCCGCCTCGACTCGATGGAGCGCGTGATGAACCAGATGATGACCTACAACCAGAACATCGCCCTCATCATGGAGGGCAAGACCCCCGTCATGAGGACCATCGCCTCGAGCGACTCCTCGCGGCTGAGCAAGGTGCTGGTCATGCCCTCGCACGAGGACTCGCTGCTGCGCGCCCAGATGGAGGGTGACGGACCCTACTCGCTGAGCGCCTCGCAGAAGGCCTCGCGGCGCGCGCTGCGCGAATCGATGGAGCTGCTCGCCCCCATCGAGGGCATCATCACCCAGAGCTTCGACGTGGCGCAGGGTCGTCTGGGCGTCGGGATTGTCGCCACGTCGGACGCCCCCGTCTCGGCCGTCGAGAGCGGCACGGTCATCCAGAGCCTCTGGAGCCCCGAGTCGGGGTACACCATCATCATCCAGCACGCCAACAACCTGCTCTCGGTCTACCGCAACCTCTCGCAGTCGCTCGTCACGACGGGACAGGCCGTGCGCGGCGGTGCGCAAATCGGCTACAACGCCGAACCGGTCGACGGACAGGTGCGGCTCTTCGGCTTCGAGCTGTGGAACAACGGCAAGCCGGTCAACCCCGAAAACTACATCGTATTCTGAACCTCATGAGACAACGCCTTGCCATTCTGGGGTCGACCGGCTCCATCGGTACGCAGACCCTCGACATCGTCCGCGAAAATCCCGAACTCTTCGAAGCCCGCATCCTGACGGCCCACCGCAACTGGCGGCAGCTGGCCCTTCAGGCCCGTGAATTCGACGCCGACACGGTCGTCATCGCCGACGAGAGCTGCTACGCCCCGCTGCGCGACGCGCTGAGCGACACCGACGTGAAGGTCTACGCGGGCGAGGATGCCGTCCGTCAGGTTGCCGCAGGGGGCGACACGCAGGTGGTCGTCAATGCGCTGGTGGGCTACGCGGGGCTCCACCCCACCGTCGCCGCATTGGGCGCAGGCAAGAAGCTGGCGCTGGCCAACAAGGAGTCGCTCGTGGTGGGCGGCGAGGTGGTCATGCGCCTGGCGGCCGAGAAGCGGGCGCCGATTCTGCCCGTCGACTCGGAGCACTCGGCCATCTTCCAGTGTCTGGCGGGCGAGAGCTCGCGGCCGCGGCGGCTCATCGTCACCTGCAGCGGCGGTTCGTTCCGCGACCTGCCCGCCGAGGCGCTCGCCGACGTCACCGTCGAGCAGGCGCTCCACCACCCCCAGTGGCACATGGGGGCCAAAATCACAATTGACTCCTCGACGCTCGTCAACAAGGGCTTCGAGGTCATCGAGGCGCGCTGGCTCTTCGACATGCCGGCCGACCGCATTGACGTCATCCTCCACCCGCAGTCGATTGTCCACTCGATGGTCGAGTTCGACGACGGGGCCATCAAGGCGCAGTTGGGGACCCCCGACATGCGGATGCCCATCAGCTATGCGCTCTTCTACCCCCGCCGGGCCAGCCGCCCGCAGGAGCATTTCAACTTCCTCGACCATCCGCAGCTCACCTTCGAGGCGGTCGACCGGCGCAAGTATCCGGCGCTCGACATCGCCTACGAATGCCTGCGGCGGGGCGGCACGGCCGCCTGCACGATGAACGGCGCCAACGAACGGGCCGTGGCGGCCTTCCTGGCCGGGAAGTGCCCCTGGCTGGAGATTGTCCGCGCCATCGAGTATGCGCTCAAGCACGCCGCATTCACCCTCCGCCCGACGCTCGACGACTACGCCGCGGCCGATGACGAGGCCCGCCGCCTGGCCGCCGAATACCTCAAACTCTGAACAAGTACGACACACAATGGATATTCTGATTAAAGCGCTTCAATTCTTCCTCTGCTTCACGATTCTGGTCGGCATCCACGAGCTGGGCCATTTCATCATGGCCCGCGTCTTCCGCATCCGCGTCGAGAAGTTCTACATCTTTTTCGACCCCTGGTTCTCGCTCTTCAAGTTCAGGCGCGGCGACACGGAGTACGGTCTGGGCTGGCTGCCGCTGGGCGGCTACGTGAAGATTGCCGGCATGATTGACGAGTCGATGGACAAGGAGCAGATGAAACAGCCGGTCAAGCCGGACGAGTTCCGCGCCAAACCGGCCTGGCAGCGCTTCCTGGTGATGATTGCCGGCGTTGTGATGAACGTCCTGCTGGCCATCGTCATCTACTGCGGCATCTGCTACGTCTGGGGCGACAGCTACCTCTCGAACGAGGATGCCCGCTGGGGCTACAACTTCAACGAGACGGGCCACCGGCTCGGCTTCCGCGACGGCGACCGCTTCGTCTCGCTCGACGGCGAGCCCGTGGACAACATCCAGACGCTGCTCAACGGGCTGCTCATCACCAAGGGCGACCGCGAGGTGGTCGTCGAACGCGACGGCGAGCAGGTCACGCTGACGCTGCCGCTCCAGGAGCTGATTGACATGCGCCGCGAGAGGGCCTACGAGGACCTCTTCACGCTGCGCCACCCCTTCCTCGTCGACAGCGTCGTCGTTCCGGGGGCCTCGGCGCTGCGGCACGGCGATGAGATTGTCGCAATGGAGGACTCCACGGGGCTCGAATTCCCGGGCTACCAGGCGCTGCTCAAGAGCCACGCCGGAGGCGAGGTAAGGCTCGCCGTCAAGCGTGCGGGGTGCGACTCGCTGCTGCACTTCACGCTGCCCGTCACGGCGGAGGGCAAGCTGGGCGTGCTGGCTCTGGCGCCCTACACGCTCCGCACGCAGGAGTACACCTTCTGGGAGTCCATCCCCGCCGGCTTCCGCAAGGCGGGACGGATGCTCTCCTCCTACTGGGAGCAGCTGAAGCTCATCGTGCAGCCCAAGACGAAGCTCTACGAGGAGCTCGGCGGCTTCATCGCCATCGGCAGCATCTTCCCCGGCAGCTGGAACTGGGAGGGCTTCTGGCTGACGACCGCCTTCCTCTCCATCATGCTGGCCGTCATGAACATCCTCCCCATCCCGGGGCTCGACGGCGGCCACGCCATCTTCACCTTCTGGGAGATGCTCACGGGGCGCAAGGTGAGCGAACGGGTGCTTGAGACGGCCCAGTACGTCGGGCTCATCATCATCCTGGCGCTCGTCCTCTACGCCAACGGCAACGACATCTACCGCTTCTTCATCAAGTAACCGCGCACGCGGCCGTCCCTGCCTCTGCCCGCACCGCGGGCCGGCAAGACGGCCGCAGCGCTGCGCCCAACACCCAAAAAACATCCATCGAACCATGAACACAACGACCCCACAGAACACTGCACCGGCAGCCGCCGAACGACTCGAACGCTGCGCCGAGGCGCTGCGCCGCCATGGATTCGACGCCGTAGTCGTAGCAACGCCCGAAGAGGCCTTCGCCTGCATGAAGGAGGAAATCGAGCGCGAAGCGCCGGGCCTGGTCTCGTTCGGCGACTCTATGACCATGCGCGAGACGGGCATCATCGAGTGGCTGC
The DNA here is from genome assembly GCF_002159425.1 of Alistipes sp. An31A. Lineage (NCBI taxonomy): Bacteria > Pseudomonadati > Bacteroidota > Bacteroidia > Bacteroidales > Rikenellaceae > Alistipes > Alistipes sp. An31A. Next base: position 14,454 of record NZ_NFIO01000010.1, on the reverse strand, counting down.
GCGGCGACGAACGCTTCACGCTGCTCGACGGATTCGACGCCTCGATGCCGCGTCCCGAACGGCTCGAAATCCGCCGCCGGGCACTCATGTCGGACCTCTTCATCACGGGCATCAACGCCGTCACGACGGCCGGCACGCTCCACTGGCTCGACATGGTCGGCAACCGCATCGCCCCCGTAGCCTTCGGACCGCGCAAGGTGCTGCTCGTGGCCGGGCGCAACAAGCTCACCGAGAGCCGCGAGGAGGCCGAGCAGCGCATCCGCGACATCGCCGCGCCGCGCAACATCGCCCGCCATCCCGGCTTCCGCACCCCCTGCGCCAAAACGGGCGTCTGCGCCGACTGCAACTCGCCCGACCGCATCTGCAACACGCGCATGGAGATGCTGCGCTGCCACCCGCGGGGGCGCATCAAGGTCATCCTCATCGACCGGGAGATGGGGCTCTAAGCTAACGAACGGAACGCCATGAACAGCAAATCAATCTGCCGCCTGCTGGCGCTGCTGACGGCCGCGCTGGCGGCCTGCTCGGAGCCTTCGGAGGTCTACTACACGACCCGCTACGAGGTGACGGCCATCGAGGCTGCGGTCTCGGTGACCGAGGAGACGCCGACCGAGCCCACCGATCCCGAAAATCCCGGCACCGAGCTCGGAGACGGCTCCGACGGTGAGGGAACCGGCGGCTCGGACAACACCGGCAGCGGCTCGGGCAGCGGCGGGAGCGACGGCTCGGAGGGGTCCGCAGGAACCGGCGGCGGCTCGGGCAGCGACGGGAGTGAGGGCTCCGAAGGCAGCGAAGGCGGCGAAGGCACGGAGGGCGGCGAAGGCAGCGCCACGCCGCTGGCCGACGCAATCCGCGCGGCGGTGCTGGCCTCGGCACCCGTTCAGGTCGGAGGCTCCTACACGCTCGACTACGTGGAGTACAACGGCGGCCGGCTGACCGTGCGGCCCACGGCCGACGGCGAGGCGCTGAGCGGCGCCTTCGTCAAGCTGCCCGGCTCGACGGATATCACCCTCTACTACGGCGGCGACCAGGAGCGCCGCTGCACGCTCTCCTACTACACCGACGCGGAGGGTCAGCGCCTTGCGCGCTTCGGCGAGGACCTCACGGAGCAGTTCCGCGCGCTCTACCCCGACGCCGACATCCAGTCGGTGGTGCGCTACGAGCAGACGTCGCATATCTACTACTAAAGCGAAAGCATCACACGCCCCAACCCAGGCATCACACACCACAACCATGGCCAAGGTCAAGAAAGCATACTTCTGCAAGAATTGCGGCTTCGAAGCCCCGAAGTGGCTCGGCCGCTGCCCCTCGTGCGGCGAATGGAACACCTTCACCGAGGAGCTCATCGCCCGCGAGAGCTCGTCGCCCGCCTCTGCGCTGGCCGGCGGGCTCCCCGCCTCGCGCCCGCAGCGGGTCCGCGACATCCGCGAGAGCGACCACCGGCGCATCGACCTGGGCAACAGCGAGGTGAACCGCGTGCTGGGCGGCGGACTGGTCCCCGGCTCGCTCATACTGCTGGGCGGCGAGCCCGGCATCGGCAAGTCGACCCTCTCGCTGCAGATTGCCCTGGCGGCCAACTCGCTCAAGACGCTCTACGTCTCGGGCGAGGAGTCGGCCGAGCAAATCAAGATGCGCGCCACGCGCATCGGCATCGGCAACGACGACTGCCTGGTCTACGCCGAGACGCTGCTCGAAAACATCGTGGCGCAAATCGAGGAGCAGCGCCCCGACCTGGTGATTATCGACTCGATTCAGACCATCTACACCGAGCTGCTCGACTCCTCGGCGGGGAGCATCTCGCAGATTCGCGAGTGCGCCGCCACGCTGCTCAAGTATGCCAAGAGCACCGGCACCTCCATCTTCATCATCGGCCACATCACCAAGGACGGCACCATCGCCGGGCCGAAGGTGCTGGAGCACATCGTCGACGTGGTGCTGCAGTTCGAGGGAGACAGCAACAACGTCTACCGCATCCTGCGGGGCATCAAGAACCGCTTCGGCGCCACGTTCGAAATCGGCGTCTTCGAGATGCTCGACTCGGGGCTGCGCGAGGTGGACAACCCCTCGGAGATTCTGCTCACGCACTACGACGAGCCGCTGAGCGGCATCGCCGTCGGGGCCTCGGCCGACGGCATACGTCCCTATCTGATTGAGGTTCAGGCGCTGGTGAGCGGCGCGGCGTACGGAACGCCGCAGCGCACGGCGACGGGATTCGACACCAAGCGGATGAGCATGCTGCTGGCCGTGCTCGAAAAGCGGCTCGGGATGAAGATGTTCCAGAAGGATGTCTTCCTGAACTTCGCCGGCGGCTTCAAGGTGGCCGACCCGGGGCTCGACCTGGCGGTCGTTGCGGCGGTCATCTCGTCGTACTACGACCGGCCCATTGCCGAGGGGGTCTGCTGCGCCGGTGAAATCGGGCTTTCGGGCGAGGTGCGGCCGGCGCCGCGCACCGAGCAGCGCATCAGCGAGGCGGCGCGTCTGGGCTTCCGCCGCATCGTCGTCTCGGGCTATCTGAGCCGCTCGGCCCGCCGACCGAAAGGCATCGAGGTGGTCGAAATCAACAACGTCGCGCAGCTGCCCAAGGCGCTCTTCGTGGAGTAGACGGCACGCTGAGCCCCACACACACAAAACAGCCATCCGGAAGGAGCGGACTTATGGGTCCCAATCCTTCCGGATGGCTGTTTTTCAGATATTTTCGGGCGCGACGCCCCGCTGCGGAACAATCTTTGCAGCAAAGGGGCCGAACCGACGGCCGACATCCCCGCTCACCGCGCCCCGTTCCACGCTCACCGCTCCCCTGCCGCCCGCCCGGGACGCAGGGGCCGTTGAGCTACGGGGAAGCGATGCCGGAACCGTCGCCAGACAGAGATACGGACGAACGGCGGCCCGAACGGCTGCGGCGCTATTCGCCCAACATTGCGGTGACCTCCTCGTGGACGCAGTCTTCGGCAGGAGAGGTCCCCAGAGAACCGGTCACGCGGAACACCGCCTGCCGGTTCTCCTCGTTTCGTGAGCCGCAGGCTACGAAGAGGGTCGCAACGCCGCGGCCGGCAAGCCGGGCGGCCGAATGCTCCTCCGAAGCCGCCACGCGACGCAGCCATGCGGCGGCGGTATCGATGTGGTTGAGCGAATCCTCGCGGCGGGCGGCCGCCATCACGGCGGCGTAGCCCTCAAGCAGCGTTCCGCCGTTGCACCAGCTGCGGAAGAGTTCGTCGAAGGCGTCAATCCGTCCCAGCAGCGCAAAGGCGGCCTCCTCGGCCACCTCCGAGTTGCAGATGCCGCCGCCCCAGAAGGCGAACTCGTCGGCCGTGAGCCGCTCGGGCTCGGCGATGTGGAGCGCCGCGAGGCGCAGTTCGCGCACCTCCTGGGCGTAGAGGTAGCGGGCAAATTCGTGGTCGCGGCCGCAGGCGCGGGCCAGCGTGCGCACGGTCGGCAGACTGACGCCGTAGTTCAGGCCGTAGTCGGCGCCGTAGTAGCGCATGGCATCGGCCACGGCACCGTTGCGCTCACGGCGCATCGCCCCCAGAAGGGCGACCATGCGGGAGGTGAAGTCAGCCATTACTTGCGGCGCGGAAGCGCGATTTTGACCGTACGTCCGAATTCGAAGAGCGGAAGCACCGAGCGCGAATACTCGCGGCCGCCGCATATCACGGCACAGGTGGCGGGAGCGGCTACGCGGCAGCTGACCGCGTTGCTCTCCTTGGGCGAGGTCTCGGGCACGGCAATCGAGGCTCCCGTAGGCTCAATCTGCAGCAGCACGATGTCGCCCGAGAGGTCGTTTTCGGGCAGCAGGCCGCTCCCCTCGCTGAAGCGGCAGACGATGTACTGCCGGTTGCCGGCATCGGGATAGACCACGAAGCGGCTGGTCGAGGTGGTGACCACGTGCTTGCCCAGGAAGAGTTCGAGGTAGAGCTGCTCCTGGCGGGCAATCTCCTCGAGGGCGGCGTTGAGCCCCTCGCCGAAGACATTCTCGCCCGCCTCGCCCGTGATGAGCTCGAGGCGGTGGCGGCGCAGCGAGAAAATCGTCGATGCGGCCTCCTCGGCAGCCTCCTCGAGCGTCCGCACGGTGGAGGAGTTCTTGTCGGCCTGCAGCCGCGGGAATTCACCCTCGGCCCGGGCGTAGAGCTGCTCGCTGCGCTGCGCCGCTGCGGGAAGCTGGGGTGCGGCGAGGAACTCCTCGTCGTCGAGCAGCGAGACGCGGGCGCTCTTGACCGCATAGACCGACTTGTCGGTCAGCGGGGCGCGCACGCCGAGGAACTTCTGGGCATAACGCGCATAGGGACCCGCGAGGGTTACGTCATGCTCCACCGTCACGTCGACCGCCAGAATCGTACGCGGCAGCGACACGACCACACCCTCGGCCCCTTCGGTCGCCCCTTCGAGTGCGATATAGGGGTTCTGAGCCACGACGCTCATGCTGCCAAGCAGCATGGCAAGCGCCAGCAATTTGGTTTTCATTGTCTGTAAGAAGTTAGAATCAATCTACAAATATATCTTATTTTGTTGGTTTGCCAAAATTCGGAGCTCAGAAACACACCGCCGGGGCCTCACACAGGAACCGCTGCGTAACCCCCCTCCTTCAAAACAGCCGCCCGGAATGCGACGTTCCAAAACGCCGCCCGGAAACCCTCCTTCAAAAACGCCGCCCGGAATGCGGGGCGGGAATGCAGGAGCCGGGGCGCGAGGGCGGGGTGCGAGACCGGAGTGCAGGAGGCGGAGTGCAAAACCGAGGTGCAGGGGGGCGGAGTGCGAGGACCGGGGTGCAGAGCCGGAGTGCGGGGCCGGAGCGCAAGAGCCGCCGCCAGAATCCGCCGCCCAAAGCGTGGGGCAGAATGTGGGGGGCAGGTCTGGGTCGGAGCACGGGACCGGGGTACGCCGCCCGGAACACGGGACCGGAGTGCGAGCCGGGGTGCGGGGGTCGGTGCGCGAGGACCGGGTTGTGAGGGCCGGAACACAGGGCCAGAACGCGGGGACCGGAGCTTGAGCCCGGAACGCGAAAGCCTCCTTCCAAAATCCGCCCTTCAAATCCGCCACCCAAAGCGCGGGGCAGAATGTGGGGGCAGGTCTGGGTCGGAGCGCGAGACCGGAGTGCACCGCCCGGAACACGGGACCGGAGTGCGGGCCGGGGTGCGGAGGCAGGAGTGCGGAGGCAGGAGTGCGGAGGCAGGAGTGCGGAGACAGGAGTGCGGAGACAGGAGTGCGAGGACCGGATGCGAGGACCGGAGCGAGAGAACCAGAGTGCGAGCCGGGGTGCGGGGGCCGAAGCGCGAGGCCGGGTGCGGGGGCCGGGTGCGGACTCAGAACTTGAGGTAGAAGTCGCGCGTCAGGGCGCGGTAGGACTCCGTATAGCACTCGTGCTCGCCCGTGCCGATGACCAGCTCGTCGCACTCGGGCTCGGACGGGAGCTCCCCCGCCTCCACATGGCGGTACTCCGTCAGCAGGCGACGGAGCGGGCGCCGCGGCGTGGTCCTCACCCCGGTGCGGCGCACGGGGACAAGCAGGCCGCGGCAGAGTTCGTCGAAGGCGTGCGCCTCCTCCAGGGGCAGAATCAGCGCAAAGCGCCCCCCGGGTGCGAGCAGCCGCACCACGGCGTCGCGCAGCTCGTCGAAGGGGAGCGCCACGGCATGCCGCACGCGCGTCCGCCCCTCGTCGGGACAGGTGAGCGAGTCGACAAAGTAGGGAGGGTTTGCAAGGATGAGGTCATAGGGGCGTCCGTCCGCAGGGCGGAACTGCTGAACCGGCATGCGGTGGAAGCTCAGCCGCGCCGCCCAGGGCGAGGCGTCGGCATTGGCGCGCGCCTCCGCAACGTCGGCGATGTCGACCCCCTCGATTGCCGCCTCGGGGGCGCGCTGCGCCATCATCAGCGCAATGAGGCCCGTTCCGGTGCCGATGTCGAGGATGCGGCGGTCGTCGTCCCCGACCCGCGCCCAGGCGCCCAGAAGCACCCCGTCGGTGCCCACCTTCATGGGGCACTGCTCCTGCCGGACGGCAAACTGTTTGAATCGGAAGATGCTCATAGTCGGCGGGTGGGGTTTAACGCAGCAGGTCGTGAAGGGAGCGCTTCGCATCGACGCCGATGCCGAAGAGCGCAAAGTCGAAACGCACGGGGTCGGCGGCATCGAAGCGGCGCAGCGCGGCGGTCGTCTCCTCGACGGCGCGCCAGTCGTTCTGCCGCCGCGTGAGGAGCCCCAGCGCGCGGGCCGTCTCGCCCACGTGGACATCGAGCGGAATGCGCAGCGCCGACATCGGGATGGTGCTCCACAGGCCGAAGTCGACCCCGCGCGCGTCGCGGCGCACCATCCAGCGCAGATACATGCAGAGGCGTTTGCAGGCCGCCCCGCGTTCAATCGACGAGAGGTGCTTCTCGCAGCGCGGCGCATGCTCCGCGGCGAAGAACTCGCGGCGGAACTCCGCAAGGACAGTCGGAAGGTCGCACGTCGCCGCATAGCGCTCCTCGAAGAAGGCGCCGATGCCGCCGTGGAGCTCCTCCATCCGCCGGATGGCGAGGACGAAGTCGCGCAAATCGCTGCCGTTGAAGGTGCGGTGGACGAAGGCGCCGAGCCCGGCGAGCTCCCGCTCCGAGGCGTTGCGCACGAAGTCGGCCGGGGCGTCGTCCATCAGGTGCATCATCCGATGTCCGTTGCGCACAATCGTCGGGCGGTTGCCCCAGGCAATCGTCGCGGCCAGCAGGCCGGCAATCTCGCGGTCGTGCCGCCCGGTGAAGCGGTGCGGCACCGAGATGGGGTCGTCATCGATGAATTCGGGACGGTTGTAGCGGTCGGCGAGCCGTTCGAGCAGCTCACGGAGTTCCTCCTCCGCCGCGCCGAGGGGCCGCTCGGCAGCCGTCTGCGGGGCATCGCCGCGGGTCGCCTTCCGTACGGAAGCCGCCGCCGGAACCGGCTGACGGGCGGACACGGTCTCCTGCCGGCTGCCCGTCGGGGCGCCGGAGCAAGCGTTGGAAGGGGTGTCGGAAGGGGTCATAGCGCCTCGGAGATGAGTCCGTCGCTCATGACGATGCGGCGGTCGGACATCTCGGCCAGATGCTCGTCGTGGGTGACGATGACGACCGTCTGTCCCAGATGGTCGCGCAGGTCGAAGAAGAGGCGGTGAATCTCCTCGCGGTTGCGGCTGTCGAGGTTGCCCGAGGGTTCGTCGGCCAGCAGCACGGCCGGGGAGTTGATGAGCGCCCGGGCGATGGCCACGCGCTGCTGCTCGCCGCCCGAGAGCTGCGACGGCTTGTGGTCGCGACGCTCCGCAAGGCCCATCATCGCCAGCAGCTCGTCGGCGCGCCGCTCGACCTCGGGTCGGGGGCGGTGGCCGATGAAGCCCGGGATGCAGACATTCTCGAAGGCGGTGAACTCGGGCAGCAGGTGGTGGAACTGGAAGACGAAGCCGATGCGCTCGTTGCGGAAGCGCGACAGGGCCTTGTCGCCCAGTGCGAAGAGGTCCGTGCCGTCGATTTCGACCCGCCCCGAGTCGGGACGCGAGAGGGTTCCCATAATCTGCAGCAGCGTGGTCTTGCCGGCGCCGCTGGCCCCGACGATGGTCACCACCTCGCCGCGGTGCACCTCGAGCGAGACGCCCCGCAGCACCTCGAGCGTTCCGTAACGCTTGTGTATGTCCGTTACCCGTATCATCGTTTCAAATTCTGTTCTGATTCTCGGCAAGCGGCAGCCCCACAGGCCCCGTCGGCCACGCCGGCCTCTCAAGTTCCACGGCCCCACTGGCTCCGCTGCCTCCACAGGCCTCACTGCCCCGCGGCGGTCCCCCGGCCTCGCTCCCCTTCACTGCCCCGCTGCCCGGCAGCCCCGCAGCGGCCCCCGGTCCCGGACGGAGCGTCAGCCCCGGTAGCGCTCGAAGACCTCGAAGAGACGCACCGTATCGACCGCCTCACGGACGTCGTGCACGCGCAGGATGGAGGCACCCTGGCGCAGACACTCCCACCCCAGGGCGATGGTTCCCGGCAGCGCTTCGTCGGGCGTCATGCCGAGCGTGCGGTATATCATCGACTTGCGCGACAGCCCCGCCAGCACGGGATAACCCTCGGCGCAGAGGCGGTGCAGCCCGGCCAGCAGTTCGAAGTTCTGCCCGGCGGTCTTCGCAAAGCCGAAGCCCGGGTCGAGCACAATCCGCTCGGCGCGGATGCCCGCCCGCTCCATCTCCCCGACCCGCCGGCGGAGGTAGTCGACCACCTCGGTGACGATGTCGCGCCGGTAGTCGGTCAGCGACTGCATGCTCTTGGGGTCGCCCTTCATGTGCATGGCGATGTAGGGCGCATCGTGGGCGGCGACGACGGCAAACATTCCGTGGTCGAGCTCACCGGCCGATATATCGTTGATTATCAGAGGTCCGAACTGCTCCAGTGCACGGGCGGCCACCTCGCTGCGGAAGGTGTCGACCGAGAGCGGAAGGTCGGGCGCCAGCCGCCGCGCGGCGGCAAGGCCCAGCTCCACGCGCCGCCACTCCTCCCCGACGTCGACCTCGTCGGCGCCCGGACGCGAGGAGTAGCCCCCCACGTCGAGCAGGTCGCACCCCTCGGCCACGGCCTCGCGGATGCGGGCCTCGACGGCCTCCGCGCAGCTCATGCGGCTGCCCGCAAAGAAGGAGTCGGGGGTGACGTTCAGGATGGCCATCACCCGGGGGCGCGAAAGGTCAAGCGTCATGGTGTCGTGCTTCGAGGCGGAAGAGGCGGTCGAGCTGCTCGACGGCAGGCGCCAGCTCCTCTTCGCGGATGTTGACAATCGTATGGTCGGCACGTGCGTGGAGCTCGTCGTCGCTCATCTGGGCGGCGATGCGGCGCCGCACCGACTCGGCATCGGTGCCGTCGCGGCGGCAGGTCCGCTGGATGCGCAGGGCCTCGGGGGCCAGCACGGCCACTGTGCGGTCGACCGACTTCTCGAGCCCCGCCTCGAAGAGGATGGCGCTCTCCAGAACGACGTAGTCGCCCTGCTGCGCCTCGGCCCACGCCTCGAAATCGCGCATCACGGCGGGGTGGACAATCGCATCGAGCGCCTGCAGCGCCTCCCGGTCACGGAAGACGATGCCGGCCAGATAGCGGCGGTCGAGCACCCCGTCGCGGTAGGCCTGCGCGCCGAAACGCGCCTCGACGGCCCCGCGCAGCGGCCCGGCCATCAGCCTTTTGGCGGCGGCATCGCTGTCGTAGACCGCCACGCCCCGCGCCGCAAAGAGGCGGCAGACCGTACTCTTGCCGCTTCCGATTCCTCCCGTTATGCCGACCTTCATCATCGCTTCTTGTCCTCTTCGGGCATGTTGATTTCGGGAATGCGGTCGATGGAGACAATCTTGATGTCGCTGAACTTCACCGACAGGGCGTTCTGCAGCGACTGGGGGTCGATGATGATTTTCCCCTCGTGGCCCTCCTCATGCGAGGGCTCGTACTTGAGCTCCGAGAGGGGGATGCGCGACTTCTTGCGCATGTAGACCCGGTAGCCGAAGAGGTTCGTACCCACGCCCTCGACCGTGCAGGTCACGTCGAAGGTCTGCCCGTCGACATCAATCCTGACGACCTGCGAGGTGGTATAGGTATAGCTCAGTTTGGCGATGTACCAGAGGATGAACGACGCGACGAGCAGCGCCAGAAACACCGGCGAGACGTAGCGGCGAAGACGTTTCCACAAATTTTCCATAGCGTTCCGCGAAAAAGGGATTCCCGTTGCAAAGATAAAAATAAAAAGGACTGCCCCAAACGGGAACAGTCCTTTTTATTGCAGCCGCGCGGAGCGGTCGGGAGGTTACTCCTTGTCAATCTTGGCACGCTTGCGCATCAGGTCGTAGGCCATCGGCGTAGCGATGAAGATGGTGGCGACCGTACCGACTACCACGCCCACGATGAGGGCGAAGATGAAGCCGCGAATGGTCTCACCGCCGAAGAAGAAGATGGCAAGCAGCGTGACGAGCGTCGTACCCGAGGTGTTGATGGTACGCGACAGCGTCGAGTTGATGGAGTTGTTGACATTCTCCTTCAGGTTGCGCTTCGGGTAGAGGCCCATGTACTCGCGGATTCGGTCGAAGACGACCACCGTGTCGTTGATGGCGTAACCGATGATGGTCAGGATGGCCGCGATGAAGGCCTGGTTCACCTCAAGGTTGAAGGGCAGGATGCCGTAGAACATCGAGAAGAGGCCGACGATGAAGAGCGCATTGACGGCCAGAGCGACCGTGGCGCCCGTGGCCCACTGCCAGCGCTTGAAGCGGAAGGTGATGTAGAGACCGATGGCGATGAGCGAGAAGAGCACCGAATAGATGGCGTTCCACGTCATGTCCTGGGCAATCGAGGGGCCAATCTTGTCGGCCGTCAGGATACCGTTCAGGTCGGTCTGCGTGTTGCGGAACTGCTCGAAGGTGATGTCGTAGGAGTAGAGCGGCTTCATGGCCTCGTAGATAATCTTCTCTACCTCGGCCGTAGCCTCGTCCGACGTATCGTCGTAGCGGTACTGCGTCACGATGCGCATCTGGTTCTCGTTGCCGTACTGCTTCACCTCGAAGCTGATGGAGGCGGCGTCGGCATCGGCCTGGCGGGCGAAGACCTCACCGAGGTTCTTGCGCACCTCCTCGGCCGAGACGGCCTTGTCGAAGCGGACCACATAGGCGCGGCCGCCGGTGAACTCGGCGCCGAGGTTCAGACCGCGGACGAAGAACGAGATGCACGAGAGGAGCATCAGCACGATGGTAACCACGTAACTGATTTTACGCACGCGGAGGAAGTCGAAGTGGGTATTGTTGAGGAAGTTCTCCGACCACTTGTGCGAGAAGGAAATCGAGCCCCACTTGGCAACCACCCACTCGATGAGCATGCGCGTGATGAAGATGGCGCAGAATACCGAGGTGATGATACCGATGATAAGCGTCGTGGCGAAGCCCTGCACGGGACCGTTACCGAAGATGAAGAGGACGATACCGGTGATGATGGTGGTCAGCTGACCGTCGATGATGGCCGAGTAGGCCTTCGAGAATCCCTCCTTGATGGCCAGCGAGAGCCCCTTGCCGCCGCGCAGCTCCTCCTTGATGCGCTCGTAGATGATGACGTTGGCGTCGACGGCCATACCCATCGTCAGCACGATACCGGCGATACCGGGCAGCGTCAGCACGGCGCCGAACGAGACGAGCACGCCCATCAGCAGGAAGACGTTGCAGAGCAGTGCGATGTCGGCCATCCAGCCGGCCGTCTTGTAGAAGAGGCCCATGTAGAGCAGCACGAGGATGAAGGCGACGACGAACGAGAGCATACCCGCGTTAATCGAGGCCTGACCCAGCGACGGACCTACGACCGTATCCTGGATGATTTTGGCCGGAGCGGGCACCTTGCCCGACTTGAGGACGTTGGCAAGGTCCTTGGCCTCCTGAATCGAGAAGCCGCCCGTGATGGAGGAGGTACCCTTGTCGATTTTGGTGCGGACAACGGGTGCCGAATAGACATATCCGTCGAGGACGATGGCGATGCACTTGCCGATGTTCTCACCCGTCAGGCGGGCCCACTCGCGGGCGCCCTCGCCGTTCATGGTCATCGAAACCTCGGCCTCGGCGCCGCGCTGAGCATACTGCTCGACGGCATCCACAACGACGCTGCCGTCGAGCGGAGCCTTGCCGTCGGCCGTAGCCACCTTGATGGCGTAGAGGTCATAGCGGCCATCCTTCTGCGGGTCGCCCTTGACGCCCCACTTGAACATGATGTCGGCCGGGAGCAGCTCGCGTACGGCGGGCATGGCCAGATACTGGTTGACGGTCGCCATGTCGGCCTTGTAGGCCGAACCCACGACGGCACCGCCCGCATAGGTCGGGTCGAGCACCGCGAAGAGCGGGTGCTCCTCGGCCGTGAAGCGGCTGCGGGCAACGGCGGCGTCGCTCTGGGCCGTCGAGTCGGCGGCGGCCACCTGGGCCAGCAGGCCCTCGTTTGCGGCGGTGGTATCGGCTGCGGCGGCCGGCTCGGTCGTCTCGGTTGCCTCGGTTGCCTCGGCAGCCCCGGTGCTCTGAGCGGCGGCGGTCAGCTCCTTGCGCAGCAGCTGGTCGGCGGCGTTCAGCGCGGGGAATACCTCGTTGGCGTCGTACGTGGTCCAGAACTCGAGCGAGGCGGTACCCTGCAGCAGGTTACGCACGCGCTGCGGCTCCTTCACGCCCGGCAGCTCGACCAGAATGCGGTGCGAGTTGGGCAGACGCATGATGTTGGGCTGCGTCACGCCGAAGTGGTCGATACGGCTGCGCAGTACGTTGAACGAGGCGGCGATGGCGGCGTCGGTCTCCGACTTGAGCATCTTCTCCACGTCGGCATCGGAGCTTTCGAGCGTGATGTCCTTGCAGTCGGGGCTCACGAAGATGGCGGCCAGCGGCGCACCGTTCGAGAGGCGCTGGTAGGCCTTGACGAAGTCACCGATGTAGTCCTTCGACGAACCGTCGTGGAGCGCCTTGTTCGCCTCGGCGATGGCCTCCTTGAAGGCGGGGTCGTTCTGGCTGTCGCCGGCCAGAGCCTTGACCACATCCTCGACCTGCACCTCCAGCATGACGTTCATACCGCCCTTGAGGTCGAGACCCAGGTTGAGCTCCTTCTCCTTGCACTCCTTGTAGGTGAAGGACTTGAATCCCATGTTGAAGACGGGCTGGTTCTGCACCGAATCCAGATAGTGCTGCTCGGCCTCGGCCTGGTGGTCGAGGTCGAACGAGGCGGCATACTCGGCCGCCTTCTTCTCTACGCTACGTGTCTTGAACGTAAACGAGAGCTGGTAAACGCACGCGAGCGCCAGAAGGACCGCGATGAGTTTAATAAAGCCTTTACTTTGCATTTGGTTGAAAAAAATTTGTTGTTATTTGTTGTAATTATTGTCATTACACACAATAGCACGCAAAGATAGAAAAAAAGAAATAAAAAAAGGGGATTTCCCCCTCAAGAATTGCACTCTGTCGCGAAAAACCGTAATTTTGGCCCCGCATGAAACCCCGAATGAAGCTCACGACCCGATACCGCTACCACCTCGCGGCGCTCTTCTGCGTCACGGTGTGGGGGGCCACCTTCGTGTCGACCAAGGTGCTGATAGCCAACTCGCTCACCCCGGCCGAAATCTTTCTCATGCGCTTTGCCGCGGCCTACATCCTGCTGCTGGCCCTGTCGCACGCGAAGCTCCGGGCCGACAGCCTGCGCGACGAGGCGATGCTCGCCGCGGCCGGCGTCACGGGGGGCTCGCTCTACTTCCTGACCGAGAACATGGCGCTGGAGTTCTCGCCGGCATCGAACGTCTCGCTGATAGTCTGCACGGCGCCGCTGTGGACCGCCCTGCTGCTCCGCTCGCTCTACCGCAGCGAGCGGATGTCGCGCCGGCAGGCCGTCGGGTCGCTCATCGCCTTTGCCGGGATGACGCTGGTGGTGCTCAACGGGCGCTTCATCCTCCACCTCGAGCCGAAGGGCGACCTGCTGGCGCTGGGCGCCTCGCTCTCATGGGTCTGCTACTCGCTGCTGCTCAAGCGCATCGGCGGGCGCTACCCGGCGCTCTTCATCACCCGCAAGGTCTTCTTCTACGGTGTGGTGACCATCCTGCCGGTCTTCCTGCTGCGGCCGTTTGCCGTCACGTGGGAGATTCTGGCACGGCCGGCCGTCTGGGGCAACCTGCTCTTTCTGGGCATCGTCGCCTCGATGCTCTGCTACCTGCTCTGGAACGCCTCGGCCCGACACATCGGGATGGTCAAGATGACCAACTACATCTACCTCAATCCGCTGGTGACGATGCTCACGGCGGCGCTCTTCATCGGGGAGCGCATCACCGGCGCGGCGCTTGCCGGCGCGGCGCTGATACTCTGCGGGATGTGGCTTGCCGAGCGGCGCGCCGCACGGACCCGCGGACTCCGTCCCCAGGGGGCGGCCTGAAGCGGCGGCCAGGAAGGCCGGTAACGGCCCCGGCGGCAGCGAGAGGCCCGAGGCGGCAAGAGGTCCGAGGCGGCGGCAAAGGGCGCAGGGAACGGCCCGGAGGCGGCGAGGGGCGGCCCGAAGCGGCGGCCAAAAAGGCCGGTAACGGTCCCGGAGGCGGCCGAAGCGCCTCGTCCCACTTATTCCAGCCGAGCCGGAACGCCTCGCCCGCACATCCCGCTGCCCAACTCCATTCCTGCAAGCGCACCGCCCCCCATTTCCTCCCCGGCCGAGGCTTCCCGCCCGCACGCCCTTCCGCCCCCTTCCATCCCGTCCAACCCGGCCGAAGCGCCTCGTCCCACTTATTCCACCCGGGCCGGAACGCTCCGCCCGCACGCCCCGCCGCCCTATTTCATTCCTGCCAGCACCTATTCCATCCCGTCCATTCCGCCCGAAGCACCTCCCGCCATATCCCCTCAGCCGAGGTTCACCGCCCGCACGTCAGTCCGCCCCCTGGGGACGGAGTCCGCGGGTCCGTGCGGCGCGCCGCTCGGCAAGCCACATCCCGCAGAGTATCAGCGCCGCGCCGGCAAGCGCCGCGCCGG